>JALYZZ010000582.1 GCA_030948675.1 Bacteroidota bacterium
GTGTATGCTTTCCCACTCTTTGTTGTATGCGCCGGTGTCAAGCATCGTTAAGTCGAATGGGCCAAGCTCATCACCTATTTTTTTAAACCCGTTATAATAGCCAGAGTCTGCGCCAAAATAAACGTTATGAACAGGGCCCTTTACAGCAAACGAACCCCACAAAGTTGAAAAGCGATCATTTAACCATCTTCCTGAAAAATGCCGTGATGGCAATGCTGTTACAACAAATCCACCAGGTAATTCTACCTGCTGCCACCAGTCTAGTTCAGTAACAAGGCTTTTTTCTGCGCCCCAATCTGTAAGTCTTTTTCCTACGCCGGGCATTGTAATAATGGGGATACGTTTGGATAAAAGATATAGTACAGCATGTTTATCTAAATGATCAAAATGGTCGTGCGAAAGCAAAATATGATCAATAGCGGGCAGGTCATTTATGGGGATTGGATTATCGAAAAACCGCTTAGGGCCTACAAGTGTAAAAGGCGAAGCGCGCTGGTACCACAGAGGATCCGTAAGAAAACGTTTTCCATCTATTTCCAAAATGTTAGAAGAATGGCCTAGCCATATTACTCTTACACCAGCCCTAACAGGGTGGGTAAACTGACTAAGGTCTGTATGAAAAGGTCCTAAAGGTTTTGAAGGCGTTCGGTTTGGATGTTTTTTAAAATACAACTTCATCATCCTTGCAAAAGTTCCTTTGCCCATTACTTCGGTAGGCACAGGGTTTAAAAAAATCTTTCCATTATAATGGTCCGAACTATAATTCATGAGCGTAAAGATAGCTGTAGCACTCGATAACCTTTTTATGCAAACCCTCGTTGCTTCAAAACAAGCAATTTTTATTAAAAAGGTGAACTTTAATAATTCAAATTGGTTTACTGATGGAGTAATAAGGGCGGTGCGATGAAGTGAATGATTACAATCACACTCACTGTACAAAAGCTACTTCTCGTAAAGAAAACGAACCTTCGCCGACTTTTGGGTAGAAGAAGTTAGAAAAAGTTCATACCTTTTTTTGCCAGCTGTTATAATAAGAAGTGCTGTATTTGGAGGAATAGAGCCTTCGTTTTCGGCAATCATTTCAACTTCCTGGAAGGTATTGTTTAGATCGAGTTTTATAAAAGTAGTAATTGGCTTTGCAGTTAGCTTTTGATGAGTAAGCACCAGCTTATCATTGATGCGTACTGATATTGAGTCGTCATCTATTTCGCCGTTATCGTAAAAGTCTAGTTGTATTTGTCCTGTATCAACAATTATTTCAGGTATCTCGTGAAATGCCGACTCGCGTACACGAGAAAGCTTGATCGGTCCACTCTCACAATTTGCATAATTGGCTGTGACAATACTCGTCCAATCACCGTTTAAAAACTCCTCGCCCGTATTGCCGAAATAGTTTAATTCATATTTTTTTATACAAACCGTACAAAAAGGCGGGATTTTAAATGTTGTCACCAACATCTCCTGTAAAAAGATCTTTTTCATGGCAGGATCATACAATCCGGAAAATTTCTTTTTTACGTAATTGTCGACATCCAGATAATGGTACGAGCTGCCAAAGATGCTGTCTCCTCTCAGCGAAATTTGCAATTCAATATTATTAACCTTAAAACAGCCTCCAACCATATCAAGGCTTCCTTTCCAAAAGCCGGCAATGTTTTGAGCGCCCACCAAAAGCGGACAGATGCAAATAAAACAAGCCACAAAACTCTTTTTGTTCATTATACTAATATTAGTACGATAACATGAATCTAAGGAATTTTAAGTTGTTGAATATTGGATATAAAAAAACAGGTATTACGAGAGAGAGAAAATCCTTGTATTTATAACATCTGTATTCTAGTAATGTTTTTGTAAGGTCCCGTAGCTGTATCTCAAAAATAACAACGATTGATAGAGAAATTGGTTTGCAACATGTAAGGCAATCTGCTCTTAGTCGCTTACCATTTGAAATGAATCAAACCTGGCTTTGCCCGTTCCTTTTGAAACTAACCCTGCCCTAATGCCTCGATCCCAGGGTGGAAGATATAGACCATCAACTGGTTTAGAATTGATTTTGGTAAAAGCACCGCCGTCTGCGGCGATCGAGAAGGTATAGTAACGGCCGCCAGTTGCCTGCATCTTGAAACTTATACTTTGTTTTGCTGCAAAAGGAATAGAAGCCAAAGTAGTTGTTGAATCATCTTTTAATCTAACCACCTTGGCGGAGTCTGCGAAGTACAGCAAGCTTAACGTATTTTTATCGTCGCCGATTGCAGCTATACCAGCCGCCGATTTTGTTCCTTTTTTTTTAAGGATAGCTGTTGCAGTATAATCTCCGGTAAGAATTTTCTGACCTATAAATGCACCGGATGAAACAGTAGAAGCGTTCAGCCGAAGATTGCCTTTTTTTATTTTGTACTGTATATCTTTTTGAAAAACACTCCACTGCCAGTTGAGGGACAAAGTGCGTCCATCAAATTCATCTGTTATTGGCGCCGGTTTCGAGATTGGTTCAGGAACATTTACAAATTTAACCCAGCCATCGGATGTAAACCTGAACTCGCTTAATAACCCTTGCCTGCCCGTAAATGCATTCGTCTTTCTATCATATGCATGGTGTAAAAAATAAAAC
>JALYZZ010000458.1 GCA_030948675.1 Bacteroidota bacterium
ACTATATACAAGGGGAACAATGGATGATACGCCAGTACCTACTAAAAGAAAGCCCATGGTAGCTGTATAAAATGCCGGCAATAGTACTGCTATTAGTAATCCTGAAAAGATAATTACCCCGCTCACCTGCACAACCCTTTTAAAGCCGTAGCGAAATGTAAAGTAATCGGCCACAAAGCGGCTAATAGCCATAGTGCACATGAAACCTGTGTATCCTGCACCTACTAGCGAGGGCTTAGCCATTACCACTTTTTTGAAGTACACCCCGCTCCAGTCAAACATTGCACCTTCACATAGCATGGAGCAAAAAGCAATTAAGCCTAGTGTTAACAACGATTTGCCTGGCAAAGCAAACAATGGCACCTGCTCATTTGCCTTAATATCGTTTTTAACCAGGTACGGGGCAGCCACCGAAATAATTATAATTGCTATCACCAGAGCAATGAGAAAGTGGGTTGCGGGAGCAACTGCAGCGCCCGTTAAAAAAGTGCCAAATGCAGCGCCTGTGAAACCAGCAAGACTCCACACACCATGAAAAGAAGCCATAATCGTTCTTCCATACAGTGCTTCTACATTTACAGCTTGTGTATTGAACGAAATATTGCCCATATTTCCGGCAAGACCAAAAGCAAAAAGCGCTGCCATTAATTGAACTTTAGACGCAGCCAATCCCATAGTTACCAGTAGAAGCGCATAAAAAATAGCTGCAAAGCAGGCAACTGTTTTACTGCCTTTTTTAGTCACCAGCCAGCCCGAAATGGGCAACGAAACAAGTAAGCCTACAGGTAATGAAAAAAGCACCATTCCTAATTCAGTCTCAGACAAAGCAAGTTTTTGCTGGATAGCTGGAATCCGTGAAGCCCAGCTTGCAAATAAAAATCCAAATAAAAAAAAGAACGCTGAAACCGCCACCCGGTGTGCTCTATTGGAAGGTGTAGAACTCATACTTTTATTACAACATTAAAATCAAAAACGGTTAGGGCGCATACGGCAAGAAAAGAAATTGCTTAAGCATCTAGCTCAGGCCTGTAGTTGTTTGGGCAGCAATGTTTACAGAAGCGTAAAGATAGCTTTTAACAGCAGTAAGCGGACAGTTGGCAGTACTTACAATTATTGATCAGCTTCTTCAAAATTCTCTTCGAAATACTTTCGTGCCACATACCATAGGTCTTCGTGGTTTTGCCAATTACGCGCGATCATTCCCATATCAGTTTCGGGGTTGTCTTCTTTCGAAACACTTACTTTTGACAAATCCTCACCTTTGACGTAAGGTCGCATTTCAGCTAATCCTTTCCTTTTATACTGTTTCCAAATTGCTGCCATCTTTCAAAGTTTTTAAGCGAAATGAGACTTGTAAACGATAATGTTCATTCAAGTTTCTCCATAATGAGTAAGAACAAGTAAATGGACCTAAGCTTAGGCTACCAGGGTTTTAATTTGGGTAAAGGAGAAGTGTACCAAACAGAACTTTTAAAGACGTCCATTCTCTAGCAATTTAGTGGTAAGAGAAGCTATAACACCACCAATAAAGTAATAGCCAACCGTCATCAGTTTCGTTTCTGCCGTTCTATTGCTAGGGCTTTCATCCAGGCCTAGTGGTTTTGGCAGATAAACAGCGCCAAGACCTGCAGCAAGACCCAAAAGTGCACCGCGTACAATTATTTTCTTTTCACTTCCTATAGCTGCAAGACTATAGAACAGGGAATTGCTAATAATGTCGCC
Source organism: Bacteroidota bacterium (assembly GCA_030948675.1). GTDB lineage: Bacteria > Bacteroidota > Bacteroidia > Chitinophagales > Chitinophagaceae > Segetibacter. The sequence goes on from JALYZZ010000458.1 coordinate 1,723, forward strand.
GGCCATGGTAATCTTAAAAAGATTGTCTTCTTCCGGTACAGATACGTCAATAGCTTTTAACGATTTGCTGATTGCCTCCATTCCAATTTTATCCATCCTTGGCGCGTCTTTGTTTGATCTTCTCACCGATTCGTGCAATAAAGTAAGCGCTGCAGCTCCTGCAAATCCGCCGCCTATGGCTGATGATAATTTCATTTTTATTGTTTTTATCTATTTCATAAAATACAATGCCAAATGAAAGAATTAGCAACAAAGGATATATTGAGGCAGGTGAAAGGAATTGGAAATGGAAAAGAACCTTTGATATGGAGGCTAACTCGCTTAACTACCTATTCCTATGGTCATGGCTAACTTTAGCTTTTCTATGGTACTTTGTACACGATAATAACACTTTGCCTTTTGCTCGTTCCAATACCGGAGGGGAAAAGCCATACCTCCGGCAGCAGCCTTGTCGTTTTCGAGCGGTCCACCAGAGACGCATTCAGCATTTAGACCTAGATGCTGCAAATCAGAGAGCATGTAACTATAATTGTTTTTATGACACCAGATTGTTAAGGTAAAGCTGATGTATCCCTGGCCACGTTGGCCAAGTTCATTTATATTAATAAAAAAAGCCCCTTTGCAAATGACCGTTTTAGCAGCATCATTGAAAATGACCGTATCCTTCGGTACATTAAAGTTATTGGAGGCAAACATTTTGGCATTATCGAAGAGTGTATTACCACCTGCTTCTATAACATATACAGATTCATTAAAAACAATTCTCTCTTTATTCGAATCTGTCGGCCACATTATAAATTGCCTTTGAGCAGAAGATTGGACTGAAATAAATAGCATGTACACTGCTATCAACACAGTTTTCATGTAGAATATTTGTAACAAGATAAAGCAACAAAGAAATTAATGCCAGTAAAAAAATTTTATTTCCGGTTTGTTGTTGTCTTTGCATTGAGCAAAACAGCACTTTCCATTTTACAGTCATTACGAGTTATATTTATTCCGAACAGAAAGAAAATAAATAAAAGATGACCACAAGATGTGCAATTTGAGCAGGGCATAAAATTAGTACAGGCAATATTTTTAGTTTTAATAATAGAAAAATCTCTTTCGTTTTTTTAGTCAAACCTTTATCATGGAATATATTAGATTTGGAAATACCGGACTTAAAGTCTCCCGCATTTGTCTTGGTTG
>JALYZZ010000465.1 GCA_030948675.1 Bacteroidota bacterium
TTACTGCTCTGGGTGGTTTTTAAATAAAAATAAAGCGCGTTTAAACCGTAAGTATGGTTTAAAAGACGTATATACACTCATGCTACAATGGTGTTTTAGAAGTAAAGTTTTAGAGAGAAATATTGCAGAAGAGCCGACGTGTTTGTCTAGATAAATTATGACTCTGTATCATAATGTCTGAAGATCAACGACCGCTTGTAATCTACCGAAAAATTTAATAACAATTCAAGATGAGAGAACGATGCCGCTAGCTCAATCTTAAGTATAATAAAGATGCTTATTGGACATTATTAAACATTTATATCTTCTTTTTTGTGCTGCTCTTCCTGCATCACGCGCATTTGTTTTGCATCCTGCAGAAAATCGGAAGCAAAAATAAATTCGTTTAATTTTTCGTCTTTGCTATGAATGATTTGTTTGTTCGAACCTTCCCACTGCTTGTGGCCCAGGTACATGTAAAAAATATGGTCCCCAATCTCCATTACGCTGTTCATATCATGAGTAACCACAACGGTAGTAATCTTATACTCAACGGTTATATCGCGAATAAGACGATCTATAACAAGAGATGTTTGAGGATCAAGACCTGAGTTTGGCTCATCACAAAAAAGATATTTTGGATTAAGAACAATTGCGCGGGCGATACCTACCCTTTTTTTCATACCACCGCTAATTTCAGACGGTAGTTTTTTGTTTGCACCTTCCATATTCACCCTTGCCAGTACTTCATTTACTTTTTTCTTTTTTTCACCTGCTGTCAGGTTGGTAAACATATCTAACGGGAACTTAATATTTTTTTCGACAGTCATACTATCAAATAATGCAGAACCCTGAAAGAGCATTCCGATCTGCTGACGAAGTTCTTTTTTCTCCTCAACGGATACGTCGAGCATACTCTTTCCGTCAAAAATTACTTTACCGTCATCCGGGGTAAAAAGACCAATAATACATTTCAACAACACCGTTTTACCACTGCCACTTGAACCTATGATCAAATTCGATTTCCCTGTTTCAAGCACAAGGTTTACATCATTTAAAATTGTCTTATCGCCAAAACTTTTCTTCAGGTTTTTAATCTCAATCATATAAAAAAATTAAAGCAGCAATGCTGCAAGAGCATAGTCAGCGATTAAAATTAATATGCAGCTAACTACTACAGAAGTTGTGCTTGATCTTCCGATCTCCAGCGAACCTCCGGTAACAAAATAACCAAAGTAAGCAGGAATGCTGCTAACAATAAAAGCAAAAGTATAAGCTTTTGCCAGGGCGAAATAAACGTTTTTAGGTAAAAAATTAGAGCGTAAACCAATATCAAAAATATCGGAAGCAACAATGTTAGACATGTTTGCTGCTGCTCTACCCCCCCATATGCCAAGAAAAGCAGATAAAGTAATAAGACACGGTATCATTAGAAGGGCAGCTAATATTTTTGGTAGTACCAGGTACGTTTTTGTATTGATACCCATAATCTCGAGTGCGTCTATTTGTTCGCTTATTCGCATGTTGCCCAATTCACTCGCGATTTTACTTCCAACAACACCAGCCAGTACAATACTAACGACCGTAGGAGAGAGTTCAAGTATCATACTGTCTCTTACAATCTGTCCGATGGTGCTTGCCGGAACCAAAGGACTGACCAGTTGATAAGCAGTTTGAACTGTAGTAACGGCACCTAAAAACAAAGAAATGATCACAACTATTGGCAACGAGCCGATACCTATTTCCACGCATTGATGCATAAATTCTTTCCAGTACATTTTAGGATTCTCTGGGCGGGTAAACATGCCTTTCAGCATTAGCAGGTATTGCCCGAATTTGGTAAAAAACTTCATGTAATGGAGTAAGTGTTTTATTTATTATTTTACATTCCTTCTGCGTTTCCACCAGGAACTTTTGTTTACAGCTTCACCAGTATCGCTTTTTGACTTCATCTGTGCATCAATAACAGCGATCAGAGTCATGTTTAAAATATTTCTTACACTGCTTCCTAGCTGAAGAACGTGCACTGGTTTCTTCAATCCTAATAAAATCGGGCCAATGGCGTCTGCTCCTCCCACCTCTTTTAGCAAATTATAAGCAATATTACCTGCTGCCAGGTTTGGAAAAATCAGGGTGTTGACCTGGTGTTCTGCAAGGTCGCTAAAGGGGTAATTGTCTTTTAAAGTCTCTTTGTTGAAAGCAAGGCTCGCCTGCATTTCACCATCGACAATTATTTTTGGACTTCGCTGTTTTACAAGGGCTGTTGCTTTAGCAACCAACTGAGCCTCGGGAGAGTTACTGCTGCCAAAATTAGAATAACTGAGCATAGCTATACGAGGCGTTATGTTGAAGTTGCTTACTTCGCCCGCCACCATGATCGTTATATCGGCAAGTTCCTCCGCGGTGGGGTTAAAATTTACGGTAGTATCAGCCAGAAAAAGGGGGCCTTGCTTTGTAATCATGATATACATTCCGGCGATCTTCTTTACCGAATCTTCCTTGCCAATAATTTGCAAAGCAGGACGTATCGCGTCAGGATAATTTTTTAATAAACCTGATATCATAGCATCGGCGTCGCCTGTCTCAACCATCATGCTGCCGTAATAATTACGGTCGCGCATCATTTTTTTACTTTCGTAAAAGTTGACACCTCTTCGCTTTCTTTTGTCAAAAAATAATGAGGCATACAGGTTCCTTTTCTCTTCCGTTTCGTCGCTCAAAGGGTCAATAATCGGAAACTCTGCCAGGTCGATGTTATTTTCTGCAGCCAATGCCTGTATCTTTTTCGAATTTCCCAGCAGGATCGGGTAAGCAATTCCTTCATCATAAGAAATCTGTGCAGCCTTAAGGATTTTCAAATTATCAGATTCTGCAAAAACCACTCTTTTCGGGTTATTTCGTGCTTTTGTGCCAAGAACCCGTAACAACTGATTATCTAATCCCAGCCTTTTATTCAACTCAAGCTTATACGCATTCCAATCAACAATAGATTGCTGGGCTACACCACTTTCCATCGCTGCTTTGGCTACAGCCGGCGCTACTGTACTTAGTAAGCGCGGATCCAGCGGTTTTGGAATGATATATTGAGGACCAAAAACAATGTTTGTTTCATTGTATGCAAGGTTCACAATATCAGGTACGCCCGTCTTGGCCATTTCTGCAAGAGCTCTTACGGCTGCCAGTTTCATCTCTTCGTTGATTTTGGTTGCTCTTACATCCAGCGCCCCCCTAAAGATATAGGGAAACCCAAGCACATTGTTGACCTGGTTGGGGTAATCTGATCTTCCCGTAGCCATGATGATATCTTTCCGGGCTCCAACGGCAATTTCGTACGGTATCTCCGGATCGGGATTGGCCATCGCAAAAACAATAGGGTTTTTAGCCATGCTTTTTACCATATCCGCTGTTACTACGTTGCCAACACTTAAGCCAAGGAAAACATCTGCATCTTTCATAGCTTTTTCCAGCGTCCAATCAATGCGATTTACCGCGAACTTTCTCTTTTCATCATCCAGGTCAGTTCGGCCCTTATGTAGCACGCCATCCTTATCAAACAGAATAAAGTTTTCGTATCGGGCGCCAAGAGAAATATAGAGACGTACACAAGCCATGGCCGCTGCCCCTGCACCATTTACCACAAATTCTACCTTATCAATTTTTTTTCTTTGTAACTCCAGCGCATTTAATAACGCCGCACTGCTGATGATTGCTGTACCATGCTGATCATCATGCATCACCGGAATTTTGAGCCTTTCACGCAGCTTTGTCTCTATTTCAAAACATTCCGGCGCTTTTATATCTTCGAGATTAATACCTCCAAAAGTGGGCTCTAAGGCAGCAACAATATCAACAAATTTTTGCGGATCTTTTTCGTTTACTTCAATGTCAAAAACATCTATGTCAGCAAAAATTTTAAACAATACCCCCTTACCCTCCATTACAGGCTTGCTTGCTTCGGGACCAATATCGCCTAATCCCAAAACTGCTGTTCCGTTACTAATTACTGCGACCAGGTTTCCTTTAGCTGTATATTTATAAGCATCTTCTTTATTGGCGGCAATCTCCTTGCATGGCTCAGCAACGCCAGGGCTGTATGCAAGCGAAAGATCGCGCTGTGTTTTCGCTTCTTTTGTAGGTATTACTTCTATTTTACCAGGTCGTCCATTCGCGTGGTAGGCCAGGGCTTGCTCACGTCGTAGTTCTTTTGACATAAAATAATAATAATGCAAATTACGACAATTGCCTGCAAGGATAGATTACAGGAATTTTAAAGCAATTTGCCATAAACAGAAAAGGTGAAGGAAACCTTCACCCTTACAAGAGCTTTGCCGGGGTTGATAACACCAGCTATTAATTGTATTTTACTAATGCATTCTTTCTTTTTTAGCCATTAACTCTTCTACCGTTTCTACATACATCTCATCTGGTACACAACAATCTACAGGGCATACTGCAGCGCATTGTGGCTCTTCATGAAATCCCTGGCACTCGGTACATTTATTTGGCGTTATGTAGTAAGTATCTACTGCAATGGGAGACATTCGTTGATCAGACGAAACTACGCTACCGTCTAATAAAGTGAATGTGCCTTTTACAGCAGTTCCATCACTCATAGACCATTCTACCCCGCCTTCATAAATTGCGTTGTTAGGGCATTCTGGTTCACAAGCTCCACAGTTAATGCACTCGTCAGTTATTTTTATAGCCATTTTGTTTTCGGTTTATATGTTTTTATTCAATGTACTTTTGCCAGGCAAAAATAAGGTTTGAGTAATGACTTTACAACAACGAATTGATCTGTTAATACGGTTGGGCTATTATTTAAAAAGTAATTGCCAGGAATGGCAAGACGTTAAAGAAAAGGCCCGTAGAGAAAATCCCTGGTTTGCACCTGAGTTTATAAACATGTCTGCTGACAATATTAGTAAAGAATTTTTACAAAAAGATAAACTTGACGATTGGGTTAAAAAATATACTGTACCTGAAAAAAATACAAGTGCTGTAATTGTTGGAATTGTAATGGCAGGAAACATTCCTATGGTTGGTTTTCACGATCTGCTTTGCATTTTCATAACCGGCCATATTTCTAAAATAAAGCTTTCATCGAAAGACGATGTATTGATGAAGCACCTGGTTGCACTAATGCAAAAATGGGATCCGGAGGTGAATGAACTGATTTTAACGGCTGAAAATTTAAAAGGATGCAATGCTTATATCGCTACCGGTAGCAATAATTCAGGACGATACTTTGATTACTATTTTGGCAGGTATCCCCACATCATTCGTCGCAACCGCACCAGTGTGGCAGTAATTGATGGAACGGAAACACAGGAAGAACTGGAAAAACTTGCCGACGACATCCAAACCTACTTTGGACTTGGATGTCGAAATGTGACAAAATTATACGTGCCGCGGGAATATGACTTTTCAGCGTTGTTACAGGCTTTAAATAAATACGAGCATTATGAGGATTTCCATAAATACAAGCACAATTACGACTACCAGTTAGCTCTATTGATGATGGGTAACAAGTTCTACATGACTAACGGAACTGTTCTTCTCTCGCAAAATGAGTCTCTTTTTACAGCCGTCAGCCAGGTTAATTATGCATTTTATGATAAAAAAGACGAATTGGAATCGTTGAAAAAGAACGCGGACATTCAATGTATCGTTGGTCATGGAGGGATCCCCTTTGGTCAGGCTCAACAACCTACGCTGGTTGACTATTCTGATGGCGTAGATACGATGCATTTTGCATTGTCGTTAACCAGATAAGGATTGTAACAACATTTGCCAGATAGATGGTAACTTTAACCCCAAAGGAAATGTGTGACGAAGCAGGCACCAGCAAAAAGGGAGACCGGCTGAAGTAGCTGCGTTGCTGAAAGACAATCTTTTGTAGGTAGTGTTGCGTAACAGCTACCTGATTGTGAAGATGTCTTTCCGTCACGGCACTTAAAATTTGACATTTGAAGCTGACTTTTTAACTGATCTACGACAACCTTCGTCAATTTTTTGTTAAAGAGTTCTTTTGATAATCAATCGTTTAAACACTTTTATTAGTTTGCTATTCGTAGGCATATTATTTGACAACTTTAATTAAAACAATAGATGATGAAACTCAAGAACGTTCTTTTGGTAATTCTCATCAGCACAGCCACATCTTTTGCATGCGTGTGGGGCTATAACAGATGGGAAGCTAAACAAACAGCAGGAATACAGGAGCCTGGCAAATTACCCGTAAACTACGCCGGTTTTTTTGACGGAGTAAAAGCAGCGGGAGCTGTAGATTTCACTGCGGCATCCACATCTTCAACCCCTGCAGTAGTACACATAAAAACAAAAACAAAAGCACGGCAGGTTACCAATAATCTACCCCGCGGACGTAATCCTTTTTCAGATCTTTTTGGAGATGATTTTGGAGACCTTTTCGGTGGTCCTCAGTCTCAAACAATACCTGAACAGCGAGCCAGCGGCAGTGGTGTTTTGATAAGTAACGACGGTTTCATTGTCACTAACAATCACGTTATTGACGCTGCAGACGATATCAATATTACCCTTAATAACAAACGATCTTATAAGGCTACTTTGGTAGGTGCTGACCCCAGCAGTGATATAGCAGTGTTGAAAATTGACGGTAAAGATTTTCCTTATCTTGTATATGGCAATAGCGATGAGGTAAAACTTGGTCAATGGGTACTTGCAGTAGGGTATCCCCTTACATTAGATGTGACCGTTACTGCGGGTATTATTAGTGCAAAAGCAAGGTCTATCGGCATCAACCGCAGGCAAAGCGATAGTCCGATCGAAAGTTTCCTGCAGACAGATGCAGCAGTAAACCCTGGTAACAGTGGTGGAGCACTGATTAATACAGAAGGTCAGCTTATAGGCATTAACTCCGCTATTGCATCTCCAACCGGAAGCTATGCTGGTTACTCTTATGCCATCCCGGTTAATATCGTAAAGAAAGTTGTCAACGATTTAATGAAGTTTGGAACAGTGCAGAGAGCGTATTTGGGAATTCAATATTCAATGGCTGATCCATCGGATGATGAAAAGAAAGAGTATGGATTGCGTGATGGTGAAGGGGTCGTGGTAACAGACGTTCCCCTGGGTGGTGCAGCAAGTGCTGCAGGCATTAAGAAAGGAGACATTGTCACTAAAATCAATGAGGTAAAAGTGTCTACCGGTCCGGAGATGGTTGAGCAGGTAACCCGCTACAAGCCAGGTGATAAAATTACCGTTACTTACCTTCGCGACGGTAAAGAGAATGTGGCTAACCTTATACTTAAAAATAGAGCAAACAATACCAGCATTGTAAAAAGCACCACGGTTCTTGAAAAATTGGGTGGAACGCTGGAGAATGTTGATAAGAAGACCGCAGCAGCAAACGACCTGCCAGGTGGAGTTGTAGTGAGGAAGATTGGTAGTGGAGCACTTAGTAAAACAAAAATGCAGGATGGATTTGTAATTACCAGTGTAAATGGAATAGTTATTAAAAACACTGATGATCTTCGTGCAGCAATTGAAAAATACAAAGGAAGTACAGTAAAACTCGAAGGGATGTATCCAGGTTATGAAGGAAGCTATGGCTACCCTTTAAATTTAGCAACCGCAGACTAATGCTTCGTATATAAGTTTAAAAAGGCTATCCTTAAAGGATGGCCTTTTTAATGTCTGTAGTTTTTCTTTAGCTGAAATCATTAGGCAAACCTTTAGCTGTTATTAAACCCGATGTTGATACAATTCGCGACACAATAACGTGATCGGCAAATATCAGATTCAGCGGACCTTTACACCTCTTTTTTGAACATCTCTTCATAATGCGGGGAGGAGTCAAATATGCCGCCACTGCGGTCATAAAAAGAGTCGGCGATTACAAATACTCCTTTTTCCACTTTCGCCCATTCTGCATTTGGTTGCGGGTGGTAGGTCATCATTTTATCCCAGTTTTTATAGTATTGCCGGCCGTTGGTTTCCTGCAACCCTATGCCAATGTTGGCGGAGGGTTGTAAACGCGCAGCAACATTTTTATTCCACTCTACCAAAATTGGATTAACCGTAAGGTCAGCACAAAAGCATGTAATGTTTTTTTGATAAGCAAGTTCGGCTATCTTCATTGTCATACTAAGTGTTTTGGCAATTGCTTTCAATGCAATTGCTTTGTATCCCTGCTCAATCCGTTTGGCTGCATCTTCTACCGTGTGTGCACTTTCATCAGCAGCAATGGTTACCCCAATGTCTCCCACGTACATGTCATTTCTTTCTCCAAAAGGTTCTTCGATCACCGCAATCTGGTCAAATGCGCCAATTTTTTCTGCATGGTCCAGAAAACGAAGGAGTGTTTCTTTCTCGTCGTATCGCTCATTTGCATCAAAGTAGTAAGGAATTTTTCCGGTTTTAGTATAAGGTGTTTCGTACTGACCAATGGCAGAATGAACTGCAGTTAGAAAAGCCACGTCTTTTTCAAGCATTTCTTTCTGCGTGCCGGCCGCACCCGTTTTTAGCTTCATAATAAAATAGCCTGCGTCTGCTGCTGCTTTAATGCTCTCCACTTTTGCCCCTACACTAAAAGCCGGCATACTTGCTACCTTTTTGTGTCTATAAGATAAACCAGCTCTGTAGCGGGAAGGAATGAGATCATCAAACGTGCTAATCTTATTTTCTTTGGCATATAACAACCATATCG
>JALYZZ010000478.1 GCA_030948675.1 Bacteroidota bacterium
GGTTTAGAGTAAACTTCTTAATGGCTTTAGAAGAATACGAGAATAAACGAATCTTTAAAAAGACGCCGGAACCAGCAGGGGGAACAGCGAAAGATGATAAGCTTCATTTTGTTGTACAAAAACATGCGGCGTCGCATCTTCATTACGACTTTCGGCTTGAACTAAAAGGTGTTCTTAAAAGTTGGGCAGTTCCGAAAGGTCCATCACTGGATCCTGAAGAAAAACGGCTTGCAATGTTGACGGAAGATCATCCGTATGATTATAAAGATTTTGAAGGCATCATTCCAAAGGGGCAGTACGGCGGAGGCAGTGTAATTATATGGGATGAGGGAACATACGAAACACCTACAGTTGAAAAAGACGACAAAAAAGCACAGGAACATTCTTTAACACGGCAGTTTTTTAAAGGAGGCATGTTGTTTACCCTGCACGGTAAAAAGCTCAAGGGACAATTTGCTTTGATTAAAGCACCAGAACGCGATGAAAAGTCGTGGTATTTGTTAAAGGTAAAAGACAAATCAGCGTCAAAGACTGATGTAACAAAGAAAAACCAGTCAGTTGTATCTGGCCTGACGGTAGAAGAAATGGCAGAAAACGCTGAGGCAAAGAAATGGCAAAGTAACCGGGCAACCGATGAAAAAGCTGATACAACTTCTGTGGCAGATATACAGATTTTACAACAAGGCATCCAGGCTCCGATGCCTGATAGAGTTGATGCAATGAATTGTACCCTCATTAAAGAACCTTTTAATAATTCAGCCTGGACATACGAAGTAAAGCTGGATGGCTATAGGATTATTGCTGTAAAAAAGGGAGATGTGGTTAACCTTTTTACAAGGGGGCGATTAAACTACTCAAAATATTATACTGCTGTTGTAGAAGCGCTGAAAGACATACAATACGATGCAATCGTGGATGGTGAGCTGGTAGTGTTAGATGAAAACGGCAAGCCGAACTTTGACCTTTTACAGAAATACAGGGAAGGCATGCCAATCGTTTATTACCTGTTTGATCTATTGTGGCTCAACGGATACGACACTACCCAATCGATGCTGACACAACGCAAAACATTGCTGAAACAAATTTTACCAGAGAACGATCTAATTAAATACAGTGATGATTTTGACGACGGCGCGCTGTTGTTTGACCAAGTCAAAGCAATGGGGCTTGAAGGAATGATCGCGAAACGGAAAGACAGCAAATATCAACCCGGCAAGCGGGTAAAGGATTGGCTAAAGCTGCCAACAGAAATAAGGCAGGAGTTTGTTATAGGTGGATGGACAGAAAGCGATAGTGGCCGGCCTTTCCGCTCTATCGTATTTGGTGCTTATGAAAATGGAAAACTACATTTTGTCGGGCATTCAGGAAGTGGTTTTCAAGACAAAGTAATGAAGGAAGTCATTGATCGGCTGAAACCATTGGAAATAAAGAAAAAGCCCTTTGCTGACGATGTAGATCATGAGACCACGCCCCACTGGGTTGAACCTAAGCTTGTTGGCAATTTTAAATTTGCCACGTGGACAGCCAGCGGTAAAATAAGAAAGCCAGCAATTTTTTTAGGTTTTAGAAATGATAAGGACCCTAAAGAAGTAGTACGCGAAGTGCCAATTTCTGCTAAAGATGAAAAAAAGGTGACAAAAGAAAAGGCGCAAGCAACTGCGAAAACAGCAAAAGCAGAACGGCCTGCAACTACAACGCAGAAAGTTATTGAAACAGCGGACAATAGTAATTGGCCAATGATCGAAAACGAAGCAATCACTTCGCAAGAGGTATTCAATATCGAAGGCAGAGACGTTACGATCACTAATATTGAAAAGCAGCTTTGGAGGGATGTAACGAAAAGTGATCTTATCATCTATTATCACAACATATCGTCTTATATTCTCTCGTATTTGAAAGACCGTCCGCAATCGCTTCACATTAAAAACATCAATGCCGGGGCTCCGGGGTTGTACATAAAAGACATGGAGGGCCGGCAGCCCGCATGGGCCGATATATTTACTACTTCGCGAAAGCATAAGAAGAAAGGCAAAAGAAACCTCATTGATTACCTCGTTTGCAATAATGAGGCAACCCTGTTGTATTTGGTTAATCTTGGTTGTATTGATATTAACCCATGGACATCGCGTACCATCCATTATCAGCAACCAGACTTTGTAATTATCGACCTTGACCCATCTGACGAAGATTTTAAAAAAGCGGTTGAAACTGCCAAAGCAGCTAAACAATTTTTCGATGCAAACAAGTTAAAAGCATTCCCTAAGACTTCCGGTAAAACCGGTATTCATTTGTACGTTCCGTGCAGAGG
>JALYZZ010000481.1 GCA_030948675.1 Bacteroidota bacterium
AAGCGATAAAAATACTGGGCGATGAAATAGAAACTCAGGTAGCCAACCATACAGTATTTGACGACGCCGTACAGATATATGAACTCGGTGCAAATAGTGAACTTGAAAAAACTTTTAAGGAAATCGCTGAAATACACAATGTCGATGCAAACTTTTTTGATATAAACGGCAATTTACGGGTATCCACACAGCCATATATGTACAATAAGAGCATTCTTAGTCGCATGATGGATCCAAATGCGTTTTACCGCCTTCGCTTCAACAAAGAGATACAGGTGATACAGGAAGAAAAGGTCAGCAACTTTGCATACCTAAGCATATATGTGCCAATTAAGGATGAAAACGGTGAATTGTACGCATACTTAAACATCCCATATTTAAATACCCAAACAGAATTGAACCAGGAAATCTCAAATTTTCTGGTGACTTTAATTGTATTAAATGCGTTCATTTTTGTAATAGCAGGTGCTATTTCAGTTTTATTAACCAACCGCATTACAAGGTCTTTTGCCCTTATTGCAACCAAGATGAAGAATATAAATCTTGGCAAGGCAAATGAAGAAATTACCTGGAGTACCAGTGATGAGATTGGAGCCCTGGTAAATGAATACAACAAAATGGTGAAAAAACTGGAGGATAGTGCGATGGCACTTGCAAAAAGTGAAAGAGAAGGAGCCTGGCGCGAAATGGCGCGGCAGGTAGCACATGAAATAAAAAATCCATTAACTCCAATGAAGCTAAGTATTCAATACCTGCAAAGAGCTTTAAAAGAAAATAATTCCAACAGCCAGGCAATGGCTGAAAAGGTATCGGCGACTTTAGTAGAACAAATAGACCAGCTTGCAAAAATCGCGTCTGACTTTTCGCAGTTCGCGAATATTGGCACTGTAAATATGGAGGTCTTTGATGTTACTGATATACTGGTTTCTCTTATCAACCTGTATAGTACAAACAAACAATTAGTCATCTCATTCAATCACACTGAAGAAAATGCACTGGTAAAAGCAGATCGAACGCAGATACGAAGGCTGTTTACCAACCTTTTTCAAAATGCCATCGAGGCATCCGACAGGCAACTGGTTATTAGAATTAATGTTGATGTACAAATACAGTCAGGCAAAGTACACGTAGATTTTACTGACCACGGAAGTGGCATTCCTGAAGAAAAGCGCCAGAAAATTTTTACCCCCAATTTTACTACAAAATCATCTGGAACCGGACTGGGTTTAGCAATGTGCAAAGGAATAGTTGAAAAGGCAAATGGTAAATTATGGTTTGATACTGAAGTGGGAAAAGGCACTACCTTTCATGTGCAATTGCCATTACTTGATTGGCAGCAGATGTAGAACGTTGAGTACGAAGAAAAAAGCTTTGCTTACCACTTCTTAAGTTTTCGAATTGATTAATCAATCCCCCGACCTTGCCTTGACAATGCACAAAAAAGCCTGCTGAGTTTATCACCAGGCCGATATGTCACCCTTTTTATCTAGGCATAAGTTACATGTTCTTAGTACGGCTTCGCTTCTGTTGCCATTTCTTCAGCTTGTTTTACAGCCTCTTCTTTCTGTGCATTGCTTCCCGGTGCCGCATTACCATTACCATTCATCATTTCTTTTCCTTTTTTCATCATCTCCGATACCTTTCTAATGCCTTCGGTTACCCGTTGTCCGTATTCCGGATCGCACTTTGTACATAGTTCTATCATCTTGTCCTGGATCACTTTTGCGGCAGGTGCAAGTGCATTTGACAGATTTGAAATTAGGTCGTGTTTTTCCCAATCTTCGTGCAACCTATACCTCTCTCCTGCTTGTTTGAAATCATTTGTTCTATCAATCTTTTGAGGAACAAGATTTGCTGAATATGAAGGTGTATGCTATTACTCTTTCAAACCGATTTTTTTTTGTTTACCCTCTTTCTACTAGAGGTGAATATCACGCTCTCTTACCGTTGAAAAAACTACATTCTTTCGGGAACCTGGATGCCTAGCAACCCCATTGCTGTCTTTATAACCTGTGCTGTAAGTTGTGCTAACTGCAACCGCAGTTCTTTCTTCTCCCCTGTTTCTGCATTGGCTATTGAATACTCAGTATAAAACGAGTTAAAGATTTTAGCCAGATTAAAAACATAAATAGCAATTTTTGAAGGGTCGTGTGCTGCTGCAGCCTCTTCTATAACTGATGCAAACTGTTCAAGCAACAGAATAATCTCCTTTTCCAGCGGCAACAAGTCTGCGGTAAGTGATAGACCTTTTGGCTGTTCTTTTCTTAAAATACTTTTTATGCGCGCATGGGTATACTGCACAAAAGGACCTGTGAAACCTTGTAATTCTATACTTTCCTCGGGGTTAAAAATCATCCGTTTTTTCGGATCAACTCTCAGGAGAAAAAATTTAAGCGCCCCAAGTCCGATCGTTTGATATAATTCATTCAATTCAACTTCGGTAAAGCCTTCCGTTTTACCTTGCTCTTTTGTTTTTTGTTTCGCTATTTCAATCATTGCGTCGACCAAGTCATCCGCATCTACTACTGTGCCTTCCCGGCTCTTCATTTTTCCTGTAGGCAGTTCTACCATACCGTAGCTGAGGTGGGTAATGCCTTTAGCATACAGAGCGCCCAATTTTTCCAAAATTAACTTCAACACTTTCAGGTGGTAATTTTGCTCGTCGCCTACCACGTAAATGCTTTCATCAATCTGGTATTCCTTGTATTTCAGTTCCGCTAATCCCAGGTCCTGCGTAATGTAAACAGATGTGCCATCACTTCGTAAAACCAGTTTTTGATCAAGACCATCCGCCGTCAGGTCTATCCATACACTTCCATCTTCTTTTCTAAATAGAACTCCTTTCTGCAATCCTTCCTCTACTATGTCTTTGCCTAATAGGTACAAGTCGCTCTCATAATAAATTTTATCAAAATTGCTGCCGATCCTCTTATAAGTTTCTTCGAAACCAGCATACACCCAATTATTCATTGTTCTCCATAATTCCATCACTTTTTCATCACCCTGTTCCCACTGTAGAAGCATCTGTTTTGCCTCTTTCATTATAGGAGTATTATTTCTTGCAATTTCGTTTAGATCGGCTTTTAATTCGTTGTACTTTTCCATGTTCTGGCTTCGCTCTGCATGCTCTAATGCATCAACGATAGCCATTATTTTTGTTTGTTCCTCTTTTGTAAATCCCTCCAGTTCCCTGCTTTCTAACTGAGAAAAAACATTTAGTGCCTCAATCTTTAGATCTTCTTCAAACTTTACATAGTAGTCTCCCACCAGGTGATCACCTTTTACTTTGGTGGTGTCAGGAGTTGCCCCGTTCGCATGTTTTTGCCACGCCAGCATACTTTTACAAATATGTATACCCCGATCGTTCACGATACATGTTTTTACGACTTCGTTTCCTGAAGCTTTTAAAATTTGCGCTATACTCCAACCTAAAAAATTATTTCTGAGATGACCAAGATGCAGGGGTTTATTTGTATTTGGTGAAGAATATTCCACCATTACTTTTTTGCTGGTTTGAGCTGATTTACCAAAGTCTTCATTAGCAAAATGATTGTGAAGAAAACTGGTGAAGTAAACAGGTGCAATAGATAGGTTAAGGAAGCCCTTGATAACATTGTAGCCTGAAAATAAGTCAGGATTATGTTCAACTATGTACTTTCCAAGCTCGTGGCCAACTGCTTCAGGAGATTTTTTTAGTTGCTTTACAAAGGCAAATAACACAATGGTGTACTCCCCTTCAAATTCCGGTTTCGTTACATTAACCAGCACTGAAGATTCGTCAAGCTGAAGTTTGTATACTTCACTGATTGCTAACGTTGCCACCTGTTTTATCCTCGAAACAACACTCATTCTTTTTAACTGTTTGGCCGGCAAAAGTACAATATACAACGCTTATCTTCGCGGCCATTTAGCTACACCGATCTGATGAATAATTTTCTTATAAACGTTATTGATTTTTTCTATCCGCTCTTTAAAAAATTAATGCCGTTACAAACGTACAGATATGCAGCCTGCGGAGGTGCAAATACTTTACTTGACATCTTCCTTTTTAGCGTTTTCGAGAACAGGTTTAAACAAAATGGGGTAATGCATTTTGAGTATTTTGCTATAAGCCCCCACATTGCCGCCATGATCGCTGCATTCTGCATCACCTTTCCAATCGGTTTTTATTATAGTCGTTACCTTGTTTTTAGTGACAGCAATTTAGGCGGCAGAGTTCAACTGGCCAGGTATTTTTCTATGGTGCTGGCGTGTATAGCGCTTAATTACATGTTTTTGAAATTCTTTATCGAGCAAATGCACTTCAATGCTATTGTATCTAAAATTATTACCACTGTATTTGTAGTTACGTTCAGTTATTTAAGCCAGAAACATTTTACTTTTAAAACAAAAAAGATAAAGCACCACACGCTGCATTAACCGTTTTAAAAAATCTAAAGAAGGCTTTCGGGGGATAATTGGTTATCTTTTTTCATAGAAAAGAACTTCCTTTACTAATCCCCCACTAATACACCAGATCTTCATACGCGGCCTGCAACTCATTATAGCTGTGCTGATCGCCGGTTTGTTTGGCAGCCGCCATTCCTTTCTCATACCATTGTATTGCGAGTTCATTTTCTCCGAGCCTTTCGAGCAGTTTAGCAAGGTGATAATACGAACCAACATACATAGGATCTTGCTGAAGAATATTTTCAAACAATATCCTTGCTTCAGCGTCATCGCCTATTTTAATATATTCTAGTGCAAGCGCATGACGTAAAAAACTATCTGCTGGAGAAGAATTCAGGTATTCGTGCAGCTTATTAATCCTGTCCATAAAATTTATAAATAATTTGTTTTAAAAGCTTCCCGAAAAATCAAACCTCACTTATATTTGTAGTAATTAGTTGCATAAACAACTTTAATAAAAACGTTTGCATGAAAATTTTAGTCTGCATAAGCAAAACACCCGATACAACGGCAAAAGTAGCTTTCAAAAATGGTAATACACAATTTGAAGAGACGGGTGTACAGTGGATTATTAACCCGTACGACGAATGGTATGCACTAGTTAGAGCAATCGAATTGAAGGAAAAAGATGCATCTATCGTGTTGCACCTGGTAATGGTTGGCGGAGCTGATGCCGATCCTATTATTCGTAAGGCGCTGGCACTCGGTGGAGATGAAGCAATCAGGGTAAATACTACAAAACTTACCGATAGCTTTTACGTTGCCTCCCAAATTGCAGAAGTCGCCAGAAACGGTAGTTATGATTTGATTTTTACAGGTAAAGAAACTATTGATTATAACGGTTCTTCAATCGGGGCGATGGTTGCCGAGTTAGTCGACATGCCATTTATTTCGTTGGCAACGAAGTTTGAAATCGAGGCAACTACGGCGAGAGTGATGCGGGAAATTGAGGGCGGCGAGGAGACTGATGTAGTAGCATTGCCTGTTGTTGTAAGTTGCCAGAAAGGGATGGCTGAAGCACGTATTCCCAATATGCGCGGGATAATGTCGGCACGCACAAAGCCCTTAAAAGTTGTTGAACCAGTGGAAGCAGCCGAACTTACAACTATTGCCGGATTTGAACTGCCGCCGTTAAAAGCAGGCGTAAAAATGATCAGCCCTGATAATATCGCTGAACTGGTGAGGTTGCTGCATGAGGAAGCAAAAGTGATATAGTTGCGCGTATCGAAACAAACCCGATACGCCGATTGTATGAATAGGAAGGATGCGGTTTTTTTTGCAGCAAGCATTTGGAATTTTAATCATCGTTGTTGCGTCGCACACTTCAACAGGTTGTTCTTTTAAATACATTTTTCGAAAACGTTTTTAAATAACCCTCCCCTTTTTGGGGAGATGGAGGGGTAATTATGGTTTTAGTATTTGCCGATCAAACAGATGGTCATTTTAAAAAAACGGCTTACGAAGCAGTGGCATACGGAGCTAAAGTAGCTGCGCAATTGGGTACAACCGCCGAAGCAATCGTTTTGGGAACAGTTACTGACGACCTTACCGGTTTGGGAAGGTATGGAGTTACAAAAGTGCACCACGCGAGCAACGAGGTGTTCAACGCTTTTGATGCACAGTCCTATGCTAAAGCAATAGCAGAGGCACTTACATTATTGGGTGCAAACGTACTGGTGCTGGCCCATAACAATACTGGCCGGGCCATTGCTGGCAGGCTTTCAGCCAGGTTAAAAGCTGCAATGGTTCCTGCTGCTGTGGGCTTGCCGGATACGAACAATGGTTTTGTGGTTAAAAAAGTAGTGTTTAGCGGAAAAGCTTTTGCCAATGTCTCTTTGCTTACAGACATTAAAATTATTTCCCTGAATATGAATGCGTTTAAACCAGTGGCAGGTGAAGGAACGGCAGAAGTTGTTGAACTCAATATGGTGGTAGACGCTCCAAAAGTAAAGGTCACCGCAACCAATAAAGTTACCGGCGAAATTCCGCTAACCGAAGCTACGCGGGTGGTAAGTGGAGGTCGTGGGTTAAAAGGGCCCGAGAATTGGGGAATAGTTGAAGACCTGGCTCACGCGCTTGATGCAGCTTTAGCATGCAGTCGTCCGGTGGCAGATGCTAATTGGAGACCGCATCATGAGCATGTGGGTCAGACTGGTATTGCCATTGCACCTAATTTATATATAGCTGCAGGTATTTCAGGTGCTATTCAACACCTTGCCGGCGTTAATAGAAGCAAAGTAATTGTAGTCATCAACAAAGATGCTGAAGCACCTTTTTTTAAGGCTGCTGATTATGGGGTGGTAGGTGACGTATTTGAAATACTTCCCAAAATGACTGAAGAAGTAAAAAAGCTGCGGGGTAGTTGAGTGCGGTTTGCCTCTTCTCACTTAAAAGCAAAAAACTATTGGAGGAAATAACATTGTTTTCTCCTCTTTTTTTCCCCTGTGCAGCAGGTCTTTTTTGCACTGGTCTTCGTCTCCTGCGTGTCTTGTTTTTTGAAGACCTTTTTTAAAAGGGTTTTTTGTCCGACAAAAAACCATCGATGTCCATTGAACCTGCCTTCGACTCAGTTGTAGTACTTACGTAGCAGGCTTTAATTAATTCTATTAGTTTCGCAGATGAAAAACACTAAAGGCTTTTTCTTCCTTTTAAGCTTATTCATTGGTACAAGCGCTTTTTGCCAGAACAATTATTGGCAGCAATATCTACGTTACAATATTGACGCTCAGTTAAACGATAAAGAAAAATCAGTTACGGGTTTTGAAACAATAGTATATAAAAATAATTCGCCGGAGACTCTTCATTATATATGGTTTCATATTTACCCAAATGCTTACAGAGACCAAACTACGGCGCTTTTTCATCAGATAAAAAACGATCCTCAAAGAAAAGAAAAGCTTGAACGAACCACACCTGGTTACATCACTAACCTTGCCTTTACCGTTAATGGAACTAAAGCATCTACTGAACCACATCCAAACGCACAATATATTGATATCATTAAAGTAGTATTGCCTCAACCATTGAAACATGCGGACTCTGTTACTATCGCTACTCCTTTTAAAGTGCAACTTCCCTCGTATTTTTCCAGGTCAGGATATGCTGATGGCGAGTTTATGGTGTGTCAATGGTACCCTAAGCCAGCAGTATTTGACAAGGACGGCTGGCACGAAATGCCTTATCTCGACATGGGCGAGTTTTATAGCGAATATGCTTCTTATAAAGTCAATATTACCCTTCCCTCCCAATACGTGGTAGGCGCAACTGGTGTGTTGCAAACTACTTCCGAGGCACAGGCTTATAAAAAAATAGGAGCATTTAACACCGCTCATAGCACTGAAGGCAAGCCGCAGTTGTATTCTTCCATTGCGGCCTCAGGAAATAAAACGCTTAGTTATTTTGCAGATAGTGTTCCTGACTTTGCCTGGTTCGCAGACAAAGGATTTGTAATTGAGTACGACACGTTGAAACTTGAATCTGGCAAAGTAATAGATGCTTTTACTTATTACCACAATCATAGCAACACTCCATGGACAAACAGCATTGAGTATGTAAAAGACGGCGCTCGCCATTATAGCAAATGGATTGGCGAGTACTCGTATCCTATAGTGCAGGCAGTAGAAGGACCAAAAAACAATTCAAGTGGAGGTATGGAATATCCTACTATAACCCTGATTACAAGCCCTGATGCAAAACCCCAGACACTCGATGCAGTAATTGCACACGAAGTAGGACACAATTGGTTTATGGGCATGTTGGGTACTAACGAACGAACGCATCCATGGATGGATGAAGGCATGAACACCTATTACCAATTTCGGTACGAGGCAGAAAAGTATCGTGCCAATAGCGTTTTTGGAGACCGTATGCCGCTAACAGTCAAGCAGCTGCCGGAAGCCGAATTTCAGTCGGCTCTGTACAATGCAATGCTTAACCTGCCCATACAACCAGCGCTGGAGACGCCGTCAGCCAATTATGCAAATAGCGAAGATTATGGCTTAACCTCTTATGTAAAGGCCGCAGAATGGATGCATCTGCTTGAAGCCTCGGTTGGCAGGGAAAAAGTGGATTCAGCTTTTCAACATTATTTCAATACATGGAAATTCAAACATCCTCAACCTGCTGATATGAAAGCGGCTTTTGAACAAGCAATCGGTGGAAGTTTGAATCAATTTTTTAGCTTATTAAATAAAGAAGGGAAATTAGTGGAGTAGCTACTGGTAAGGCTGTTAATTTTAAAAAATTGCCGCTGTATTCTATCCTACCATTGCACGATCTATATGCCCCATCTTACTATCTGGATTATTGCTTTCCTGTCTACCACTGGTATTATCATAAGGCCTTTTGGATTGCCGGAGGCAACTTGGGCGGTAGCTGGTGCCACTCTGCTGGTTTTGAGTAGGGTAATGTTACCTTCAGAAGCACTGACAGGGGTTGCGCGGGGATTAGACGTGTACCTGTTTCTTACAGGGATGATGCTGTTGTCAGAAACTGCACGCGAAGAAAAGCTGTTTGACTGGCTCGCTTCCCATGCTACCAGGCTAGCCAATGGATCAGCAAATAAGTTATTTCTTCTAATTTATCTCGTAGGAGTACTTGTAACAACTTTTCTGTCTAATGATGCAACTGCCGTAGTACTTACTCCAGCAGTCGCCGCAGCAGTTAGGGCCGCCAAAGCAGAGAAGCCGCTTCCATTTCTGTTTATTTGTGCTTTCATTGCCAACGCAGCGTCCTTTGTGCTGCCTATTTCCAACCCGGCTAATTTGGTTATTTATGGTAGCAATATGCCACCTTTGCTGCAATGGCTGCCCCGATATATTTTACCATCCCTGTTATCAATTATTGCGACCTTCTTTATTCTGGGTTTTACTCAACGAAAAGCATTAAGGCAAAAAATAATAAGCAATATGCCGGCAGCTAAACTTTCCAAAGGAGGCAAGATGGCAGGCGTTGGTATAATCATAACCGGGATAACTTTGATTGGGGCATCCGCCGAAGACATTCAGCTTGGTGTTCCTACTGCCATTGCAGGGGTACTAACGTCTTTGATCGTTATTGTATTAGCAGGAAAAAAACCATGGACCATCATAAAAGGCATCTCCTGGTCAGTACTGCCTCTGGTTGCAGGCTTGTTTGTAATAGTTGAGGCGCTTAACAAAACAGGGCTTATTAAAACACTCAGCGGTATCCTTAGTCTGCATGCCACTCGCTCTGTCGTTGCAACTACATGGGGAAGCGGCGTGATTGCTGCTTTTGGTTGTAATCTTATAAATAATTTGCCGGCCGGACTTATCTCAGGCAATGCCGTGCACGCTGCTCATGTACCTGAGATTGTAAAAAGTGCTGTGCTTATTGGTATTGATCTGGGTCCCAATCTTTCTATAACTGGCTCTCTTGCTACAATACTTTGGCTCGTTGCGCTTCGCCGTGAAAACCTTTCAGTCGATTTTCGCACTTTTATTACATTAGGCTTTTTCGTGATGACCCCAGCGCTGATGCTTGCATTAGCAGCGCTATGGCTATGAAAAAATAAAGGTGTGATAACACGACTTTTTTGAAATAAAAAAATCACAATTCATGAAAAGGATCGTCAGGGAAATTGTTATAAAGATGGAACCTGACCAATACAGCGTGATCACTTGAAAATAAATCTATCCGGATCTTCATCTTGTTCAATACCAGCTTCTACTATCGATTAAGACATTGTGATCGCTGGCATAACAAACAGCATAATTGAAACCCTTTTGAAGGCAAAATGCCCCATATTCTCCGGCCTTATTGATCGCTATAAAACCGACCTGGTTTTCTTTTGCCTTTTTCTCGTCTTTTTTTACGATTCTGGCTACGGCTTTTTTACACGCTTCCTGGGGAGACAACCCTTGCCGCATCAACTCAACCACCAAATGAGTACCGCAAATCTTTATTACCTCTTCGCCAAGTCCCGTAGCTGTGGCTGCACCCACTTCATTGTCAACAAAAAGACCTGCACCGATTATCGGAGAGTCACCTACCCTGCCTCTCATTTTGAAACCCATGCCACTTGTAGTGCAACTGCCACTTAAGTTGCCAAAAGTATCGAGTGCAACCATACCGATCGTATCATGATTTAAACTTCCATCAGGAAGATTAGCCGGAGCAGAAGGACCATGACTGCTGTTTTCAATATTTATTACAGGTCTATAACTCGACGTTTTGAGCCACTCCTTGTATTCCTTTTCGGCTTCAGGAGAAAGTATTTGTTGCTCTAAAGGAAACCCTTCGCTGACTGCAAACTTTTGTGCACCCTCTCCCACCAGCATTACATGCGGCGTTTTCTCCATTACCCTTCTGGCAACTGAAATGGGATGCTTTATTCTTTCCAATGCTGCGACACTACCAGCATTCCCGTTTTCGTCCATGATAGAAGCATCCAATGTTACAATGCCGTCCCTGTCAGGATTAGCACCAAGACCAACGCAACAATTAATAGAATTTTCAGTAACCATTACACCAGCCTCTACCGCATCTAATGCGCTACCTTTATCGCTCAATATTTTCCACGCCGCCTGGTTAGCTGCAAGCCCTTCTTTCCAGGTAGAAATCACAATAGGTCTACGCCCCCGGACGGCAGCAGCGAAAATTTTTGAACCGACAATACCGGACATTGCAAGAGTGGAAAGTTGAAGAAAATCTCTTCTTTTAATCATCTAAATAAAATTTATTCGTACCCTTATTAAAAGCTGTAAAATAAATATAAGTAGTTAAAAATTATCTGCACTTTATATTTGCCAGTAACAATGTAACCCTAAATATTCGCCTGATGTCTACAGATCCAAATCAAATTTTTGATGCCTGCAGAAGAAACGACCGGCACCTGGTCGCAAAAATTTTTGAAGCAGATCCAGGTGCGATACATGCATCGGACGTAAAGGGATTTACACCTTCGATACTTGCGGTATACAACAACTCAGTTGATGCGGTGGATTTTCTGTTGCAGAAGGGCGTCAAGACAAGTGGCCAGGATGCAGCAGGCAATACTACTTTGATGGGGGTATCTTTTAAAGGTTATACAGCCGCTGCAGAAAAATTACTTGAAGCAGGTGCAGAGG
>JALYZZ010000558.1 GCA_030948675.1 Bacteroidota bacterium
GAACATAGTTCCACCTAAATCGTTCAGCAGAGTCAAAGGCATATTGCGCCTGAGTTTTTTGATTTTGGTCGAGTGAGTTAAGAAAAACATTTGCTGATTTGTACAAATCGGTTTCCTGTGCAGTGCATCTAACAGTAATGAAAATCAAGATGACTAGAATTGTAATTGAATTTTTCATTCATGAAAATTATGCAATTCCTTGCTTATTATCTTTAAAAAAATAATGGTTTCACTACAATTGGTTTTGAACACCCTGCCCTGCACCTTTTATTTTTTGAAGAAGATAAACATTGCTCCAATGACTGTTAGCACAAACACTATTTTGCGGTAGCTGTTGTCTTTTATTCGTGCAACGATTGCAATTCCTGCAAAAAAGCCGGCAAGTAAAGCCGGCAGCAAATACAGATCTATGCGTAAAGAAGTGGTTGAAATGTTGTGCCAATATATAACCTGGAACGGTAATTTAAAGAAGTTGATGACCAAAAAAATCCATGCGGCGGTGCCGATAAAATCATTTTTTACCATACGGGTTGCCAGGAAGTAGATATTGGAAAAGGCACCACCAAGATTACCAAGCATTGTTGTAAAGCCAGCAATTAATCCCATACTAACAGCAAAAAATTTGTTTTGAGGGATTGTAACATTCTTTCCCACTTCAATCAACAGCAATAATGCAACTGTAACAATGATGATGATTGCCATTACCTTTCTAAATATCGCCTCGTTTAAGTCCTTTCCTACAAACACACCAATTAATATTCCTATCGCTAACCAGGGCAGCAACTTCCAGAAGTGGTTCCATTGAGCGTGTCGGTGATAGTACTTTACCGCCATTAAATCCGCAAAGCAAAGTAATGGCAACACCACCCCTGTAGATGCTTTACCGCCAAACACAATTGCCATAATAGTAATATTAATCATCTCTATTCCTTTTATTCCGGATTTAGACAGGCCAATAACAAATGCTGCGAGCATAATTAAAATCCAATTGGCAATGGAGTCATGAAATAATACATCCATACTATGTTACATTGTATTTATTGGAGCAAAAAAGGAATAAGATACAGAACCATTTGAAAGTGTTGAAATTATGTCGGAAATAAGGATGCTGCTGACTGTTTTATTATTACAAGCCAGAGTAAGTGGTGCAATGGCGAAATGTAGAAAAAACCATCACTTATACATCCATGTGCTCCCACGCACTTTGGTAAGCGTCATTCTGCTGTGCATAGGTTATAAAATCGGCATAGAAACGAAGCTGTGATAGTGTAGCACTATCGCCAACAACAACTAACTTTTTACGGGCACGCGTCATGGCCACGTTCATCCTTCGAATGTCTGATAAAAAACCAATGACGCTATCAGTATTACTGCGGGTCATGCTGATATACATCACATCACGCTCCTGGCCCTGAAAACTGTCGATTGTGTTTACCGTAACCGATTTGGTAAATAAAAGCAAATCGGGGTAAGATGGCAGTAGCGCCTTCAGGACTTCCACCTGGTGCTTGTAAGGAGAAATAACCCCGATGGACGGAAAAGTATTATCCTTATAAAGTTGTTTTAATTGATTTACTAAAGCCGTTAAATGCTTCAGTAAAAAACTTGCTTCTTCAGGATTGCTGATGCTTGTACCTTCTTGCTTTTCGTTGAACCCGCAGCCGGCAGTATCAATAAACATAAGGGGGCTGTCATTGGGAAACAACAGGGCGGTGGCAACTGAAGGATTCGCTTTTAACCTGCCTGCATAAAATTCTATGGAAGAAAAGCCCATAATAGTGTTGTGCATACGGTATTGTTCTTGCAGCAACACCACCGCTTCGGGATGGATGGACACACATTTCTCCATTAAAGTAAGGCTCAATCCACTTCGGGCAGCCGCTTCAGACTTGATAGTTGGTGGCAACTGACAATGATCGCCCGCCATCACTACTTTCTGCGCTTTTAATATCGGTATCCAGCAGGCAGGCTCCAGCGCTTGCCCGGCTTCGTCTATCACTACCGTATGATATGTACGGTGGCGAATAGTGTAATGATTTGCCCCAACCATTGTTGCAGTTACAACCTGTGCGTTTGATACGACGTCATCAATAATGTACTGCTCAATTCGTTCCACTTCTTTGCTAATGTTTCTTGCTTCGTTGAATAAAGCCTTGCGTTGCTCACGCTCTGCATAGCCAAAGCTTCGCTTGTATTTATGCGCCATGTCCCTGAAC
>JALYZZ010000569.1 GCA_030948675.1 Bacteroidota bacterium
CTCTGTATACCGTGCGACTTGTATAAACCTTTGTTTAAGCTGCTTAATTATGAGTGAAGTATCGCCCTGCTTGTATGACAACTTTTTATTTCCTTGTAAAATATCTTTCCATCCTCCCCTCTTTTCAATCTCCGAATAATGTTTTAGCTCGTTACTCATCAGCTTATATTGCTTGTTAACCGGTTCCCACCGTTCGGAATTTTCGCCTTTGTTAGCAATTAAGGAATCTAATAAACTACCCACATTTACTTTCTTTCTTCGAATGTGCCATTGCAATTCTTCCGGATTTACTTTGCCTGCGTAAGCATATTGTGCATATTTAAAAAAGTGTTCTGTTAGTTGCAGTTCTGTTTTAGTGATTTCATCATTGGGGGATTTAATGGCGGTGTCTTCTTCCGCTAACAGGTCCATTTTTTGGTGGAGCTGTTTATCCATTTTCATACTATCGCTCGTTAATTCAACGAAGCTCCTGTGCAGGTTTAAAAAGGCCTGTGTTTGCTCTGCCAATCCATCTTTTGTAAACCAGGCAAACTGGTAATTGCGGTTGTTATAAAAGTCGCGCAACCTTTTAGCTCCGGCTACATTTATTTGTTCATTTGAAATAAAAGTTTCGAGTTTTAAGCTATCAAAAAATAATTCAGAATATGAATTTGATGCAGTGATAGAAGTATCTCTTACTGATCGTGTATTTTTTAATGGCTGACTTTTACAAGTTGTAAAGAGAAAAGCTACACCGATGAGAAAACTATAAAATGCCTTCATTTGAATGAAGCTTTTAAACTAAAAAGCAGAAGTTTATTAATTATTTTTTTCGTTAACTTAAATCGATTCTAAAATGTTGGAACAAGATCTTTCATGATATCTCCAAAAACGTTTTTGGAGTCATCTCTTCCGTTTCGTGCAACAGATAGTAAGTCTTTTGCGGTATTGTCGGAGGATGCAGGATTTTGACCAGTAACCAATTTTCCATCTACCACTATATGAGATGTATTATCAGGTGCCCTGCTATAAAAAGCACCAAGCGACAACAGTTGAGACTCTAACAAAAAGGGTTCGTTATAAGTCAATCCTTCCATTTGTACATCTGCATTACTATAAGCAGTTATTTTTCTGCCTTCAACGAAAGGTGCTCCGTCTTCAGTCTGTAAAGGTAGAAGTGCAACTACTCCGGATCCTACCGCACCTATAGGTTTTCCTTCTCTTCGGAAAGCTTCCAGTAAGGCAGTCAATATTTTATTGTCCACCAGATCTATCATAGCACCGTGACCTCCTGCAATAAAAACCATATCAAAATTTTCTACTTTTACCTCCACAAGAGGTAATGAATGTAGCAAATGGTACATTGCCTGCTGGTCCTTTTTAAATCTCTTTGTGCTATCGGTTAGGGCATCTTCTTCCTCGCTTTTAGGATCAATCGGAATAACTCCACCAGATGGAGTAGCAATCGTTATGCATTCCCCTGCATCTTTAAAAACATAGTAAGGGCTTGTTAATTCATTAAGCCATACCCCTGTATTCCCGCTTGTATCTCCAAGGCTTTTATGTGATGTTGCTATTATTAAAACTTCTAATGATTTCATTTTTTTATATTAATGTTAATGCTGCTGATAACGCTCTTAGTAGTGATGACGCAATTACTTTGTACATCTGTCTATTATCGCCTACTACACCTCTTCTACACTTTTAAAAGACATTATTTTATCAAAGCTTTTAAGATGGTGATTTGGAAATTCGGAGTTTGATGAAGCACGATCACCTTGTATCATTTTCTCGACCGCAATTGACACAGCGATGTCCGCATTATTAATTCCTTTGTGGTACCTGTCGTAAATGGCTTTTTCGCTAAAAAGTGATGCGAAGGACTTGTGAACTGCATTTATAAGTGCATCTTCTCCTTCTATATTTACAAACGTTTCAAGCTGCTCAGTAAGACCACAGGCTGGTAAATCTTCTGCAGTTGCACTGCTTCGAACTGTAACGCAAACATTTATTTCTTCTCCGCAAAGTGCGTAATGCGCATTTCTAATTTGTATTTCAAGTTGATGAGGTAGTTCATTACGAAGTATCAGTTGCGTCGCGGCGTTTGCTATTTTAAAGATATTCAAAAAATTTTGTAGGTCCAGTTCTTCCAAAATTTTTATTAGAGGAAGCTGCAGATTATTTTCTTTAAGGAAAATTCGAAAGGCTTCAGCAGTAACAATAAATCCTTCCGGCATCTTACCGCTGACAGTGAGATTACCATTCAGATCAGCAGCCACAATATGGTGATGACTTATGAACGGGACGTGATCCATTTTGATTTGAGAAAACATTTTAATTACAGGTAACATAAAAAGTATTTTAAGGAGCGTGAGTTATTTTATGAGGTTAGATGCGAGTTGAATAAAGAATTTTTATAGTGAAAGAACCGCAGAATGTGTCGCAACAATTTAAAATAAACTTCAATTTCCACAGTTATAGCTCAAGCCGCTGGGCTTCGTCTTTGCAACGGGACTCCACCCGCTTGTTTCAGAAACTGCTTCGCATGTTTCTGAATGCCTTCGCCTTCGCCTGGCACCCATCCGCCAACTGGCGGACCCTTATGCAAGAACTGTTGTCAGATAATCTCAGAAATTATAAAGGCGTTAATTCAGGATAATTTTACTCCTATGTTCTCTATGCAAAATTATGTTC
>JALYZZ010000581.1 GCA_030948675.1 Bacteroidota bacterium
CGTATAAGAAGTACGCCATTGATGTCTCGAAGGATAAGGATAAGGATTATTATGTAATGGGACACACACATTACGCAGAAGTGGTGGCTTTAAACTCACGCATGCAAAACAATGAAAGAAAAAGTAAGATTTATATAAATACAGGAACATGGCGTTCTGTACACTTTCAGGGGCAAGCAGATAAAAACAGTTTTATAAGTTATAAGACAATGTCGATTGCCGGATTTTTTAAATCGGATGAGCGCCGCGGAAGACCTTTTGAATTTTGGACTGCTTCATTAGCATTGTAATAGAAGATTTTCAAAGACTGGAAACACTTTTAACTGGCTAACAACCTAAAAATTTACTTGTAAAAATGGTAATTACAGTTGCATTTCAGGTACGTTGTTATTAACGATGAGCCGCCCTTTTGTCTTAGCAATTATCTCTTCTACCGACACACCAGGTGCTCTCTCCAATAACAAAAAACCGTCGGCAGTTACATCTATTACAGCCAACTCTGTAACTATCTTTTTTACACAACCCACACCTGTTAGCGGTAGTGTGCATTCAGTAAGCAACTTGCTTTCACCTTTAGGGTTAGTATGTTGCATTGCGACAATTATGTTTTTAGCGCTGGCAACCAGGTCCATTGCTCCACCCATTCCTTTCACCATTTTGCCCGGTATCTTCCAATTCGCAATATCTCCCTTTTCACTCACTTCCATTGCTCCTAAGACGGTTAGGTCAACCCTACCTGCTCTTATCATCCCAAAGCTCTCAGCACTGTCAAAAAAAGCTCCGCCAGGTATCACAGTTACGGTTTCCTTTCCGGCATTAATGAGATCGGCGTCTATGTCTTCCTCAATGGGATAGGGCCCCATGCCTAATATCCCATTCTCACTTTGAAAAATAACACTCATGCCCTTCGGTATGTAATTGCTAACCAATGTTGGTATGCCGATGCCAAGATTTACATACATACCGTCCTTAAGCTCCTGTGCTATTCGCCTGGCAATGCCAAATTTATCTAAACTCATATCGAATGCTTTAGCAAATTAACAATGTACGGTTGTTGGGCAAGTTCGCGATGTTGCTGCCTTAATTCATTTCCCATTGTCGGATTGACTGAAGATATTTTTTTTACGCTATCTGCTACCAACGCAGCTATACGATTTAGTCCATCTTCGTCTAACCCGCTTTCCAGGTAAGCATTTTCGTCGCCAGCATCCCGGTCACTTTCTATGTCCTGTGCATCATCAACAAGAAGCGATAACCCGATCAACGCAAACCATAGCTCAGCTATTTTAACAAACAAATGGGGGGGAAATGACAATGTGCTTAACGAGAATAAAAATACATCGCCCCTGTGCAATGATCTGAAAGGCGTAGTTAGTTTAGAAAAAAAATTACCTTCTTTACAATTGAAATAATCATTGACATGCTCTAGCCACAATCGGTTTATTGCATTTTCTTTTACCGTATTCTCACATTCCTTAATGGCTTCTGCCATAGATATTTCTTCAATTTCTTCCCTTGCACTTATATGACCAACCTGCTCCATTGCACCGACAAATCTTTCAGATAATAGGGCCTCTTTGTTGACGCCAACTTTAAACAAAAGGTCAACTATTAACGGAATAAATAGATATCCGGGCAGGCTTGGCCTCAAATACAAAAGCTTCCCACGCCAGTAAAGATTATCAACAGGCGGTTCGCGGTCAACAAAAAACCGGGCAATCTCCTCATTAATACCATATTTGTTGACTAAATGTTTTGTAGAAATGAACATGACTAATCGCTATTGTTTATTTAATTGAACGGTCCTTCGTTCGATGCGTTTTTCGTAATGCTGTCCTTGAAAAATACGATGTACGTATATTCCGGCAACGTGTATTCCGTCAGGGTCAAGCTCACCTGGTGACACAAGATCCTCTACTTCTGCAATTGTTATATTTCCTGCTTTGGCCATAGATGTAGAAAAGTTGCGGGTAGTTTTACGAAATACAAGATTGCCTAAAGCGTCTCCTTTCCATGCTTTTACAACCGCGTAATCAGCGTGCAAAGCGTGCTCCATCAAATACATCTTATCGTTGAATTTGCGTGTCTCTTTACCTTCGGCTATTTCAGTACCATAACCAGCAGGCGTATAAAAAGCAGGTATACCCATTGCTGCCATCTGAATGCGGGTAGCTAACGTGCCCTGCGGTATTAGTTCAACTTCAAGCTCTCCGCTCAAAAGCTGCCTTTCAAATTCAGCATTTTCTCCAACGTAGCTGCTTATCATCTTTTTAATTTGCCTTGATTGCAAAAGCATACCTAAACCAAAATCATCAATTCCAGCATTATTAGAAATGCAGGTCAAATTCTTTACATTTTTAGTAACCAGTGCCCTTATACAATTTTCAGGTATTCCGCACAAACCGAACCCACCAAGCATAATTGTGCTTCCATCCACAATATCTTTGGTCGCTTCATCAGCGCTTCTAACTACTTTATTCATAAATAATTATTATAGGTAAACGCATTGCCATTCATCTTGCTTACTATTAAAGAATTGCTCAAATCCTTCTATCATTCTCAACTCTTAATTTGCTCAAAGAGCTTGTACGGTTGAACGAGCGAATAAAATTTTATCTTTAGAGAAGCTTATCATTTTGTAAAACTATTTCGGGCTCTTTGCCGGAATGACAGTATCAAGTTTCTTTCGATTTAAGCTTTCGTATAGAGAGTCAAATAACCCTTTTTGAATGTCGGGATGCTGCTGATAGTACTTGTAACTTGTATAAAACTCTTTCCTTGTTGTATTATTTACTTTAAAAACCTGCTCGTATAAAATGCTTCGCTTATTTTTTATATTAACCGTCGAGTCCTTTAAAACAAAATTATTAATGAACTCATCGACACGAATTAGATCGTATACTACTTTTTGCATTTTTTCTGGTTGAAGAAGGTGGCGAGGTACCGGGCTTGAAGAACAGGCATTTAAAATTGTCAGAAGCAAAATGATAACATAACTTCTCATTTTAACTCCTGTTGATATTTAGTAACGTTTGCCACATCAAGCTTTTGCAAAGCCTCGATAGCTTTTGACTTTTCCTGCGCAGATGCTTTTTTGAATATCTGAATTAATTCCTGCGACTTGCCAATCATAAAAAACTGGACAACCATCGAATTAGGGTTATCCTGGTTAATACTTTGAAGTTGGGTTAAGGCATTTAAAATTTTAGTTCTTGCGTCTACCTGGTTATCATACATAAAGTCGAGTCCCTGCCTGTAATAATTATAAACCACATCATGCACAAGATTGAACCTGGTATTTAAAAAATTCTCGACCAGCCAGTAGCGGTTTCTAGAACCATCAAATGCCTTCCAGCCACTTATGTTTCTATTTTCCGGCGCGTTATTTACTATATTTTGAGCTTTCTGAAAATAAACATCCCCACCTTTTGGCCCGAATGAGTCATAGTCTAAACCCAGAATAATATTAATATAATAAGCGAAAGTTGCTGTTAAATTACTGGCTAGAGCATCAGAGCCTTGTACACGACTTTCATTAAACTCTATAGGTTGGTATTCTACGTATCGAAAAGTAACATCCGCATCCTGAAAATTGATAAGGGCAGTGGAATAGGACGAATTGTAAACAGGTCGTGCAGCTTGTATTGTTAAACTCGCTTTGTAAACGTTTGTTTCAACTACGCTTTCTATATTTAATAAAAAACTGCATTCAATTCTTTCCTGCGGCTGAAATACATCCGAAGTCCATTTTCGATTATTAATAAAATTAGTGAGTTGAGACTGGAGAGTTTGAAAAACTTTTTTATCAACTGTGTTTGGCACCCGGCTGGCGATAACAGTTACTTTTGATTGTAGTTCCTGTCCGTAGTGCACAAAATGCAAAACGGTTATAAACAGCAGCACCAATAGGCTACATTTTTTCATTTAACATTTTCGTTATTAAGTCTACAATATCGTTTGCCACCAACTTTTTGCTTTTTGCTTCAAAAACGTATGCTTTTTGTGTTCTATCAAAAATAGTTACTTTGTTGGTATCTTTTCCAAACCCGGCAGCAGCATCTCTCAAGCTGTTTAGGACTATCAAGTCTGCGTTTTTAGACAAAAGTTTTTGCAAAGCGTTTTCTCGCTCATTTTCCGTTTCTAACGCGAAACCAACTACTAATTGTTTAATGGTTTTTGCAGCTCCAATGGATTTTAGTATGTCAGGCGTTTTGATTAATTCCAAATCAAGTTTTTCTTCCGTTTTCTTTATTTTTTGATTTGATCGCTCCGCTGGGGCATAATCTGCAACCGCTGCAGCCATTACCGCAACATCACTCCCCGGAAATAACGCATGGACTGCTGTGTACATATCGTTAGCTGATACAACGCTGGTAACTCTGATACCCCCATACGCTGCTTTACACGTTACCGGGCCACAGACAAGGTTAACGTTAGCTCCTTGTTCATAACAAGCTTCTGCAATAGCCAATCCCATTTTTCCGCTGGAATAATTTCCCACAAATCTAACAGGAT
>JALYZZ010000587.1 GCA_030948675.1 Bacteroidota bacterium
TAACAGTACTATTTGTAAAGCAATATTTGTAACATTTAACCACAAACGGATTGCATCAGCAATAAGCACCGATCCCAGACCGGTAATAACAATGCCAATGCCCATATTAATATCGCTAAAGCCCTGGTACTGGGCAACAAGAAAGCCACTTAAACCGGTAAGGGCATTTGCTATCGCGAGCCCAATGATTTTAATGAAATCGTTATTAACGCCGAGTGATTTAGTCATAATGGGATTGTTTCCGGTAGCCCGCATGGCAATACCGAAGTCTGTACGCAATAAATAATGTAACAACACCGCAAGCAGTATGATAAGTACAGTTGCTATGAGTAACTGGTTATAAATATCATTTTTAAAAAAGGTAAAGGAATTAAATATGCCGGTTACATTAATCAGGGGTATATTAGAACGACCTAGAATAATCAGGTTGATAGAATACAAGCCTGTCATAACCAGGATGCCAGCAAGCAATGCATCGATTTTTAGCTTTGTATGGATAAGCCCCGTGCAAACGCCGGCCAAAGCACCTGCCGCCATACAGACAGGAAGTGTAGCCAATGCCGACCAATGATGTGTCAATAAAATAGCAGTAACTGTAGCACCTAAAGTATACGATCCATCAGTTGTTATATCGGGTATCTTGAATACTTTCATAGAAATAAAAATACCCATTGCCATTGGCGCCAGGCATAATGACAATTGCAACGCTGTTAAGTAAAACTCACTCATTTAATCGGCTGGAAATTTGAAGGGATAGTTAGTCCAAACCTTTTTGCAACGGCTGCATTATATACTTTTTTTCTTTTTACTACCATTTGCCACTTTAGCCCATCAGTGCTTTTTGTTTGTAGATATCGGGCCGCCTGCTCACCCGACTGGTAGCCCCATTGATAAATATCGGCACCATAGGCAGCAAGGGCACCGCGATCAACAAGCCCTGCTTCACTTGTAAAAATCGGGATGTTTTTTTGATTGCATGACTGAACGATGGTTTCAAAAGAGGAGAAAACAGTATTGTCAGGATTTGCAAAAAAAACATCCACATTTTTAGAAAGCAGCGAAGCGGTTACAAGTTGCACATCGGCGGATGAGTTAACAGGTAAGGTGACCAGGTTAATGTTGTTAGCAGATGCCAGTTTTTGTATGCGTTCCATCGCTTCAACAGATTGCGGCTCTGATTGATTAAAGATCATACCCACCGTTAGTGTACCTGATGTTGGTTTGATCAGGGTTGGAATGAGCAAAAAAGAAGTGTCTATATAATCAAGCGTTTCGCCAACCCCAAAGAGGTTTTTTGGTGGATTGCCATTGGCATCATTTACTTTCATTAACGCAGGAGTGGGAGACACCATCATGAAGATGGGAATATCTTTAGTGTTTTGAACTGCACTGATAGTAGAAAGCGACGGACTGGTTGCAATAAGAGAAACATGCTGCGAAATAAAGTATTTGATCACTTGTGTAAGCGTTGGAATATTGCCCTGTGCATTTCGATAAATAATCTTGACTGTGCCATTCTTTTCATCAAAACTATTTTTTTTAAGGGCATCGATAAAACCGTTTTTTGCCTGTTCGATGGTATTGTCTTGAAACGCATCTGCAAAACCTACTACCGGCGCATTGGAGTTACCGTTGTTACAGCCGGCAATACCAATAATAATGATGAAGGCAAAACTCAGCCATTTTTTCATTGCGTTAGTGTTAGTGGTAAGTAAAACAACAGTTTTGATCTAAAGGTTACGATCAAAAATAAGTAATTATTTTTCTGCTTGTGGTCTTCTTTAAAAGCAGATGCAGTGTCTTTTGTACTTCACACAAGTTGACCGAATTAGCAATAAAAAGTTTGAACTCGAATTAAACAAGCTTATTCACCACTGCCGGGCAAAAAGCAGGAAACGTTTAAAAATACTGTCAACAATAGAAGGCGGGTTATTGGTTTCGCTTTGAAAATAAATATGTAAGGAAGCTGTAATAAAAGAAAGCACCTTGTGGGATATATTAAAACGGTGCGGCGAAGGCTGAGAAATAATACGGCAGCATAAAAAAAAGAGTCTGCGGTACTGTTTTTTTATTGTTCTATATTGGCTAAATTTCATCGTTTATGAAACTCAGATACTTTTTCCTCCTGGCTTGTCTTAGCTTGCTCCTTATTTTTCCGGGTTGCAAGCGGGAGGAAGTGTTACCCCAGGAAGTGATACCTCCGGAAGTGATACAGCCAGATGAGCCTGTAGCTGTCGTGCCTGACTCTGTATTCCAGGGGCCGCTTATTATCACCTCTGGCGGCAGGTACACAGGTAATTACAAAAGTTCAGACTCCAAAATACCCACGATCTCGATCTATACAACTGAACCCGTTGAACTGACGGATTGCCTGATTGTAGGTGCAGGAGACCTGGTGAAGTGTGTTGAGGCAACCAACCTGAATATTCACCATAATCGTTTTTACGGACTTGCTCCAAATGAAAATGAACAATGGGGACGCGTGATCAACGATTACAGACCTCGTACCCTGCTTTTTGAACACAATTTTGTAGAACATACCGGGGGCATTTTGTTAGACCATAAAGACACAGCCGCTAATGCTGTCATCAATGTTAGTATCCGGTATAACATCATTCGCAACACCGACAAAAGGAAAGCAGACCTTACCGGCGGCGAAGAAAGGTCGGCAATCCAATTTAATACGGTTGCTAAGGTGCTTGGGGAAATTAGCTGGAATCAGTTTGAAAATCTGCCCAACAGGTCTTTCCTGCTA
>JALYZZ010000595.1 GCA_030948675.1 Bacteroidota bacterium
ATTCTGCCCTGGTTGGCAACGGCATTGTAAAATGTGAGCATTTGTAACGGGCTTACGGTAAGGTTGTAGCCAAATGCCATCCACGGCAGTGTGGTATTGCTCCAGTGCCTGCTGCCAGGTTTATAGACAGAAGGTCTTATTTCGCCCTTAAGGTCTATGCCTGTTAAAGTATCCAGTCCAAGTTTATGAATGTGATTGACGAACTGATTCGGATTGCTGGTATAGTGCTGCCAGGCCAGTTTTGCCATTCCTACGTTACTGCTGTGTTCAAAAGCCTGTTTCACTGTTACATTGTGCAACCCGTGCTCTTCAGCATCGTACACCGTGCGGTGATATATCTGCCATTTACCCGCATTCAAATCAACGTTGGTGTTTAAGTTTATCTTCTTGTCTTCAAGCAGCGAAAGCATGGTTGCCAACTTAAAAGTAGATCCTGGTTCTGTTGGGGTAATCGCATAGTTATAATCCTCCCAGTATAAGCTGTCTTTTTGATGACCCAGATTTGCAATCGCTTTAATTTTGCCCGTTTTTACTTCCATCACAATAGCGCATCCATGCTCCGCTTCATTTTTCACCATCATTTTCATCAAAGCGTTCTCTGCTACATCTTGTATGTTTACATCCAGTGTTGTAATTACATCTTTACCATTTTCAGCCTCTACCTCGTAGTCGTCTACAGGCACACTTGCTCCACCGGCAATAAAACGTACCAGCCTTTTGCCGGCAGTTCCCTGCAAATACTTATCATAAGTAAGTTCAAGACCAACTTTATTGCTATCCCTCAACAAGCCGATAGTACGGTAAGCAAGCATCTTGTATGGATTGAGCCGAATGATTTTTTTATCAGGAATAAAACCGCTTTTATTTCTTCCCAGCCGAACCAGCGGAAAGGTCTTTAACTGCTGGTACTCCTTAAATGTCATTTTCTTCTTCAATAAAAAGTACCGGTCTTTTTCGCGAAAACCTGTTTGTAACAAGTACTTATACTCTCCGCTTGATTTGTCGTGAAAAAGGTTCGCAAGGCAAATACTTAGTGAGTCAACATTTTCTTTAAACCGCTTTCCATTTTTATCTCGGAGGCCATCAGCCATGAAATCTATGTAAATATCAAATTGCGGAATACTGGTGCTTAGCATACTTCCGTCCTCGCTGTAAATCGTTCCTCGCTCTGCGTCGAGTGACACAATCCGTTGATGAAGGCTGTCACTCATTCCCCGCCAATAAGCACCTTGTATACGTTGGATGTAAACTGCCTTTCCTAAAATACAGGTACCTACTATTGCCATAAGAATAAATCCCAGGTATACTCTCCATAGTATGTCTTTTTTTACGTCCACGTTGCTAACAAACTTTTTTAAAGACTATAGCCGTTAATTATTTTCCGGTTCGTGCTTTCTGCTAATCAATTTTATTCTTGCAGGCGAAGTAGTATCCATTGTTAAACCCATCGGTTGAGCTGCTTTTACCATTTCACTTTCGCGGCTCTTAAACATCATTTCGCTTTTCAAAGTCTTGTACTCGTATTGCAAATCCTTTAGCTTTCGGGCGGTCTCATTTATCTTTCGTATTCTATTGTCGCTCATGTGACCGTTGGCGATATATACCACTGCTAGCGCAGCCATAAAAAGAAAAAAACCAATATTTTTTAGTATCCAGCTATAGTTAAAAAAATCTCCCACCGCACGAAATGCTGCATTCTTTTTTGGTATGGTGTTTTGTTCAGGCATTTTTTAGCTGCTAGCGGCTAGCTACAGGCTGCTAGCTTTCATGTTTTGTTTTAGGCCTTGCGTCTACTTCTCACTTGTCTATCGCCTTTCCCATTTTTTATTTTGGTACAAGCATTTGTTAATCCAGAAACATTCGTTGCGTCGCATTCCGTTCATCTTTTAGTCATTCTATTTTAGCTTTTCCTGCCTTTTGCTTTTATCCATTTTGTCTCATCTATTAGAATGCGATGCAACGATGTTCACTCTTCATTCACCTGCTAATTCACTATATATCCTTTCTATTGGTTCTTGTAAGCTTTTTGCTTTTAGCTGCTAGCTTCTAGCTTTTATTTCCTGCTGTTAATCTTTATCTATTAAATTAAGCTTCCCTCTTCCGCTCTGATCGGCTAGCAGCTGGAGGCTAAAAGCTAGCAGTTATTCCTCCCACCTCTTGGCTACTCTCAATTTTGCACTTCTGCTTCGCGGGTTTCTTTTCACTTCTTCGGTACCTGCCACGACAGGCTTTTTCGTAATTATTCTCAGTTCATTCTTTCGCTCGTCTGTAGACAAGGGGTTCTCATCCCGCTCATCAAAAGTTCCACTTCTAAAAAAGTTTTTTACCAGTCTGTCCTCAAGCGAATGGAAAGTGATGATCGCTACCCTGCCACCTGGTTGTAACACTCCCGGTATTTGTTCAAGCAGTTCTTTCAGTGCACCCATTTCATCGTTCACCTCTATTCTTAATGCCTGGAAAACCTGGGCTAGATATTTATTTGGGTTTCCTTTTACTACAGGGCTTATCATCGATTTTAATTGGCTAATAGTTTGTAAAGGGCTGCTGTTGCGCTGTAGCACTATCTGCTTTGCCAACGTTTTTGAGTTAGTTACCTCGCCGTATTGTTCAAAGAGCTTGTGCAATTGCTGCTCGCCGTACTTCTTTAAAATAGTAGAAGCGGTATTTTCCTGTCGCTGGTCCATTCGCATATCCAGCGGCCCCTCAAAACGCGTTGAAAACCCCCGTTCACCCTCATCAAACTGGTGACTACTTACCCCCAGGTCCGCCAGCACTCCGTTCACTTTCGGCAAACCGTGCAGCCGCAGAAACCTTTGTAAATGGCGAAAGTTGTTTGGTACAAACACTACTCGTTCATCTTCAGGCATATTTTTAACCGCATCAGCATCCTGATCAAAGGCAACTAGCTTTCCCTCAGGTCCAAGTTTATCAAGTATTCCTTTGCTATGTCCCCCGCCGCCAAATGTGCAGTCAACATAAACGCCTTCGGGCTTTACCTGCAGTGCCTCCAAGGTTTCAACAAATAAAACAGGCACATGATAAGGCGATGATTGATGCTCAGCACTATCGTGGTTGCCGTTCATTGCCTTAGAGGTTAATTACTGGTTTATCTGCCATTACTTCGGCCGCCAGGGTGCTAAAATCTTCCGGCGCCATGTCATCAAAGAGCTTCTTATATTTTGAAGAATCCCAAATTTCAATTTTATCAAGAGCTGCAACCAGTATGATGTCTTTTGACAAATCAGCGTACTCTTTTAAAGTAGATGGCAGCAACATTCTTCCCGCACCATCTAGTTCTACTTCTGTCGCGCCACCTAAAAACTGACGACGAAACGCTCGTACTTTTGGATCGAAATCATTTAACAAATTAATTTTTTGAACAATGGGCTCCCAACTACTCATCGGATATAGCGTCAGGCATCTTTCAATACCCCGGCTTAACACAAAAGTGTTTTCCCCTTCCTTTAACTGTTTTTTAAAACCAGCAGGTAAAAGGAAGCGACCTTTTGAATCGACTGTTGCTTCATATTCACCTAAGAAAGTGGGCATCATTTGAAAAAATAAATCGTTTTACCATTTATTACCACAAAATAACACTTTTTCCCACTTTTATTACAAATAAAAATCTATTCTTTTTATCCACAGGTACTTTTGTGCTCAAAACTTGCATGGTACTACGTTTGCGCTTGTTCTGTTAGTAATTTTGTCAATGAAATGTGAATAGAGGTGGATAACCTGTTAAATGAATTAGAAATCAAAGAGATAGAACAGGTATTAAAGAAGATCAGTGTGAATAAAAGCAGTTAATGGAAACAGATTTGGACAATAAATAGCAAAAAACCACTAAAACACTATTTTTGAAAATTTTACCACTTATGCACCCGAAAGATCTCTCTATTGCTGATTTCGCCTACAACCTCCCGCCAGAAAAAATCGCAAGGTATCCATTGGCTCACAGGGATAGCAGCAAATTGCTGGTGTATAAAAGTGGGAGAATCACTACGTCGACTTATAAAAGCATTGATGAATTTTTGCCAGAAGCAACACTCCTTATTTTTAATAACACTAAGGTTATCGAAGCCCGTTTGCTATTTCAAAAACCATCAGGTGGGGTAATTGAAATTTTTTGCCTTGAACCAACTGACCAGTATGCAGATATTACAACGGCAATGTTGCAAACAACAAAAGTTAGCTGGAAGTGTCTGGTTGGTGGTGCAAGCAAGTGGAAACATGGAATGAAATTGCAGAAAGAGATAAGTGAAAATGGAGAGACCTTTGCTCTACAGGCTGCTATTATTGGCAGACTAAGTGATTGTTTTATTA
Source organism: Bacteroidota bacterium (assembly GCA_030948675.1). Taxonomy (GTDB): domain Bacteria; phylum Bacteroidota; class Bacteroidia; order Chitinophagales; family Chitinophagaceae; genus Segetibacter. The sequence goes on from JALYZZ010000595.1 coordinate 4,324, forward strand.
TCGAACTAAGCTGGCAACCAGCAGATCTCTCATTTACGGAAATTGTGCATAAAGCAGGCTTCATTCCATTGCCACCTTACCTGCACAGAGATGTAGAGGAGAACGATAAAACCCGTTACCAGACTATTTATGCAAAATACGAGGGTTCAGTGGCAGCACCTACTGCAGGCCTTCACTTCACTAATGCAGTTTTTGAAAAACTAGCGATAAAAAATATACAAACAGAATTTATAACCCTTCATGTCGGTGCCGGCACCTTTAAACCTGTCAAGGCACAAACGATGGATGCACATGAGATGCATGCAGAATTTATTGATGTCTCAGCAGAAGGAATTGAAAAAATGGTTTACCATCTTGATAAAACAATTGTAGCAGTGGGCACCACTTCATTAAGAACTATAGAGAGCCTTTATTGGATGGGCCAAAAAGTCTTAAATAATCCACAAGCGACCACAGAGGACATAAGTGTACACCAATGGGAACCGTACGAACTAAAACAACTGCCGGTAACAGCAAAAGATGCACTAAGTGCGTTACTGGATTGGATGAAAAAAAATCAGCTAAAAAGAATACTTACCAAAACACAAATGTTGATTGCACCCGGATATGAATTGAAGGTGGCAAAAGGAATAATTACAAACTTTCACCAACCACAGTCAACTCTTTTATTACTGGTAGCTGCACTAGTCGGCTTGGAATGGAAGAATATTTATCAATACGCCCTAGACAATGATTTTCGCTTTTTAAGTTACGGCGACGGCTGTTTATTATGGAGTGAAAATGGGATGCTGGGGTAGCCTCTACCTGTAATAAATAATTTTTGCACCCAATAGGCGCAGTTTATTGCAGGAAAAATGCCAATCTATACGCAGATATTAAACCGATATTCTTTACGCTAACACGTACAATAGGGCTAAGGGTACTTTTTCATAAAATGACGAATTCTTCTCTTGGTGGCACCGACAGCAAACTTTCTTTACCCATTGAAATTAGTTTTTTAATGATATCAGTTATATCATCAATTGCACTTGGCTTTACAATAAAAT
>JALYZZ010000594.1 GCA_030948675.1 Bacteroidota bacterium
GGTAGAACCTTTTTTTAAGACTTTTGTTCCAAATGAAGTTGCCGATGCTACAAAAAATACTGAGTCTATTATTTGCCTCTCTGCAGAAAGCAGGGACGCGGTAGATGAAATGGTAGCAAAGGCTATAGAAGCAGGTGCAAAAACATACAAAGAACCGCAAGATCACGGTTTTATGTATGGTCATGGCTACCAGGACCTGGATGGGCACCTCTGGGAAATTATGTGTATCTATCAAAGTGGAGTAACCAGGATTAGGCGGGGCTTTTTTAATAATACTGTACAAAAATGCTGATTGTCAGCGCCATATTACTTGCGATGGTAGAAGTTTTTAAAACCAACGTTGTAGAAGCGGATCATGCAAAAATGCTGATTACACAGATACACCGAACATTTTCTCATTACAAAGTCACTTTCGATCTTGCCGATTGCGATAACATCTTACGCGTAAAATCGGCATCAGGATTTATACAAACAACGCAGCTTATCAAATTGGTTAAAGACCTTGGGTTTGATGCAGAAGTATTGCCTGATGATCTTCCTTTGTGCGTAACGGACATTCGCGTTTGTAAAGGTGATAGGTAAAAAATGCGTGAAAGTTAGCAATGACGCGAAAATGCTCAACCGATAACTTTTGCCTGGTGACAGTTTTATTTCCAGGGCTGCCTTATTCTTACAATTCTCTTGATAATTTATAGAGTTGCACCAGCGTCATTTTTGTAAAGCGCACTATTTGTAAAAGAAGCAGAAGGTTGCAAAATTCAATTTTCTTCAATCTACCCTCTTAAAAGCAAACACTAATGAAAGAATGTGATAACAAACCCTACCATTAGTTGTTGTTAGCATTGTAAGACATGGCAGGGAAGATCTGTAATATTTTGGACATCGGTTCAACATACGGTAACTGTACCTGCTAAACATATTGATTTCATTGTATAGAACTTTAAAATGAAAAAGGCAATTTTAGTAGTAGGCTCCACTGGTAATTTAGGAAATAGAATTTGCAGGCAATTAGTAGAGAGAGGGGCAGCAGTAAGTGCCATCATTCGGACTACTTCTGATGCGGCGAAAATAGAAAATCTTAAAAAAATTGGGGTGAAGGTTATCGAAGTAGATGTAAACAACATCGACGACATTGCAAAGGCCTGCACAGGCGCTGATTGCGTGGTTTCGGCGTTGGCGGGTTTAAGGGAGGTAATAGTGGATTTACAAAAAAGGATACTGGATGGTGCGATGCAAGCGGGCGTTCCCAGATTTATTCCTTCTGATTTCTGCACCGACTACAGCGACTTGGTTCCTGGTGAAAACAGGAACTTTGATTTAAGAAGAGAATTTAAAAGCTATATAGATACCACTTCCATAGGAGTGTCTTCTATTTTCAATGGTGCTTTCGCTGAGATACTTACATACAATATCCCGCTCCTAAACCGGAAGGACAAGTGCATTGCTTTTTGGGGTGAAAAGAGCGACTGGAAATTGGACTTTACTACTATAGATGAAACTGCAGCCTTTACAGCCCAGGTAGCTTTAGACGACACTGCACCAAGAGATTTACAAATTGCAAGTTTTCAAATTAGCCCAAATATGATATGGGCAGCCGTAAAAGAAGCAACGGGAGAAGAATATAGAATATATCAGTTATCAACCCTGGAAGATTTTGCAAAATTGATAAAAAAACAAAGAGGTGATAACCCCGCTGGAGAAAATGAGTTGTATGCAAAATGGCAGCAGAGCCAATATATGCATTCAATGTTTTCAACGCATCATAATCATTTGGCAAATGATCGTTATAAAGACCTTGTGTGGACAACAGGTTTAGCATACATAAAATCTGTTGTAAAATAAATTATGTACCGGGGCGTTTTGAAAATGCAAATGGAGGGAAATGTGTATAATAAGATATTTTGTTTCTTCCCGGTTCTGCTATTACCGTACCTAATTCATCTAATCTTAAAAAATAAAATAGCCGATTGTCGCAAAATGAGCAGAAATTAGGTTTTAAGATGGCATTGTTGAAACTATTTAGTTTAATAGTAGAACGTATTTTTAAACATCATAAATTTATTTAAATGAGTAATCCGTTTGAGCGACTTAAAAAAGTAAGACAATCAGTAATTGATGTAGTGAAAGATCTTTCAATTGAAAGCGTTAACAAAATTCCAGTTGGCTTCAACAACAACATAGCCTGGAACCTTGGTCATTTAGTCGCTGCACAAAATGGTGTTTGTTATTTAAGGGCCGGTC
>JALYZZ010000620.1 GCA_030948675.1 Bacteroidota bacterium
CCGATCTCTAAGCTGCAACCCTTTGTAAAATGACCTTACAAGGAATGTCGGAAGTAACTTTGACAATATGATTTTTATACAGAGGAATAGCAAGGAAATCACCCGCCTTCAAATAATGTTCTCCATCATCTTCAATGGTAACAGTGCAAGTTCCTTCTACAATTAAAAATTTTTCATGTTCCGCATGGTGCACTTCCTGATGAGCCATTTCTTTAATCCACACGATTGCTGTTGTAACCTGTGGTGTATAACTGATTATTTTTGCATAAAGATCTGTAGTGTATGAAGGTAATACCATACCAGGTTTGTTTAACCATTCAGCATAATCTGTAATATTGGAGTATTCATTTAAGTCAGGCGGAAATGATGGAGCCTCACCTTTTTCCATCCGGTCCATGAAATCAATTGTAGCCATTAATAAAGGCTTTATAATTGGATTTGGTGCAACTGCATTTGCCAGCGCTTCCTGCTCCAGCTTTTCACTAAACTTATCAATCGCATCCTGCACTTTCACATGAGACGCAGCAAGAGACTCTACTTCTATTATTTCTTCGGAAGTTGCCAAACCTAAAACATACGCTTCAATAATTCCCGATTGTATGTACTCACTAATATTTTTCATGCTGCTGACCTGCTGCTAACCTTTGTATTGTTCAAATTTATGGTTGCGAAGGTAAATAATGTTTTGCCTATGATATATACTAAATTAGTATAACGTTGGTTTTTCAAATCCTGTTTTTTTAAAACGTTTATGTGCTGTCAGCTATTATGACCGTGATATTTTTTAGGTATAGTTAAAACAATAACATAGCGTTAAATAGTAAATGGTTTTTAAAGGTTTGCTCCGATATAAATATTTTTGAACCCTAACTGTTAATGCACGGCAGCAAAGTCTTATTTTTTTATTTTGCGATCCTCAACCTATTATGAAGAAATTTTTAGCCATTTTATTGTTAGTTTCCAGCAAAATTCTGACAGCACAAGACATTATAACAACCAAAGAAAATCTGATCATCAGAGATATTCCCGCTATCCCCGATTCTATTGCTGAGGACGTTCAGAGATACTCCGAATCGCGAAGTGCGGTGTTTTGCGGTTGGCATCCTAAAAGAAAAGAAATGATAATAAGCACACGTTTTGGAAACGTACCTCAATTGCATCTTGTAGCTATGCCGTTGGGAGCAAGAAAACAGCTTACATTTTATAATGAGCCAATTACCAATGCATCGTTTGAACCGGTGAAAGGCGACTATTTTTTGTTTACCAAAGACAAAGGAGGAAACGAAAATTCACAGATTTATCGTTACAACCTACAGGATGGCAAGATCACTTTGCTTACCGACGGTAAGCAGTCGCAGAATGGCGGGATGGTATGGAGCAGGAAAGGAGGGCATATTGCTTACGGGTCAACGGCCCGAAACGGTGCCGACCGTGATATTTATATAATGGACCCAATGAATCCATCGGGTTCCAAATTATTACTACAGGTAAAGGGCGGTGGATGGCAGGTGCTTGACTGGTCGCGTGACGATAAAGAGCTATTGGTCTTGGAAGAAATTTCAGCAAATGAGTCTCATTATTGGCTGGTTGACGTAGCTACAGGCAACAAAAAAGCAGTTACACAACAGGATGAGCATGGCACATATTACGGCCCGGCAAAATTTAATAAAAACGGCACTGGTATTTACTTTACAACAGATAAAGGCAGCGAATTTATTCGACTGGCGTATATGGACCTGTCTACAAAAATTACCAACTTTATTACGTCTGCCATTAATTGGAATGTAGAAACTTTTGACGTTTCTGAAGATGGAAAAAGGGTAGCTTTTATTACAAATGAAGCAGGTTTGTCTAAGCTCTATCTTCTTAACACGACCACTCCAACTCAACAATATTTTCCTGTTAGAACAATCCCTTCAGGGGTGTACGCTGACCTCTTTTTTCACAAAGACAATAAAACATTATTGGTCTCAGTAAATACCCCTCAATCGCCAACTGATCTCTATGTCATTTCAACATCTAACGGCAAAACGGAGCGATGGACAGAGAGTGAAATGGGGGGTATGGTAGCGGCTGAGCTTGCATCACCAAACCTGGTAAAATGGAGCAGTTTTGATGGAAA
>JALYZZ010000629.1 GCA_030948675.1 Bacteroidota bacterium
GGATTGGTTGACTGTCATTTATACCAGCAGGCAGGAAGAATGGTATTGCATATTGTCAACTTAACCAGCGCTGCAACCTGGCGACAGCCGCTGGATGAACTGATTGCTATTGGCCCGCTAAAAGTAAGAGTCAAACTACCCAAATCAGTTAGTGGAAGAAATCTTCAACCGTTGGTATCAAAAGATAAGATAGCAGCAAGTGTAGCCAATGGGTTTACGCAATTTAAAATAAAATCTATATTAGACCACGAAGTGATTGTGATTTCCTGATAGCGTTTTAAATAAATTGAAACTGTATTAAGAAAAGAAACAAAAAGCAAAGCCGATCCAAATTTATCTTTTATTTTATTGTAACCAACCGTTATGCAACACCAGGATTGCATCTTGTTTTTTTCTCCCTGATCCTCCGAATTTCACGATTATTGCTGCCACTAAGGACTTTTATAAACAATTTTGCGTCGAAAAAAATTTGTTGGTTGGGAAGAGCGTATTTTGGCTGTTAGTCTGGAGAGTTTGTCCACCGGCATAGGGCATTGATTTGCGGAAAGACAAGAATTTGGATACAACTAGTTTGAACATTCTGCTACCTGTATAAAAGTGAAGATCGTTTGCATATAACCCCGGCTGTTTTTTGTCAAAAAGGCGTTTTACTTTTTATCCAATAATTGACGATGTTAAGAAGCGATTGCTGTATTTCCTCAAGACTCGATCCTTTAATAAAAAAGCCATTTCCCCCCAGATCATAAGACTTTTTTATTTGTTCTTGCGAAGCAATGGAAGACCAAAACACAAAAGGTATACTTGGATAGTTTAACTCGTCATCTTTTAATAATTTTTCCTTCAGTTCAAAACCGCTCATTTTTGGCAGGTTGACATCGCATAAAATGAGAAAAGGTATTACTTTTTCTTTTTTTAAATAAATGAGCAATTCTTCGCCGGAAACAAAAAAAATCAATCGATTTTTAAAGTCAAGACGCTCCCATGCACTTTGCAGAAAAAAATGATCGTCAGTATCATCATCTACAATTAAAATAGGGGCCTGATTCATGTCACTTGATTTAAAGAAAAGAAGTCTTAAAAATGGTGCCAGGGTAAATCAACATAAAAGGAATTGAGCATTTTCCCTTTGCTACTTTACTCGTTGCCGGGTTACACCTCGCTTGAAAAGTTTGGTCCATTTTTTATAATACTGTAAACGTGCTGCCGCGCGAAGGTTTCTAAGCGTTTAAAAAAGTGGCCGTCAACCTTTAAATTAAATAATGGCAATGAGCGATACACAATCACTGGCAGATGAAATAAATAATCAGCCTTCTATCGAAGAATCTTTGCCTTTTTCTTTAGAAGAGCTAAAGAAAAGGCGGCAAAAGCTTTTAAAAGAGTTGGAGAAAAGTAAGACGCAAACAAAAGCCTTGGATAAACTGGCGGTATGGATAACGAAGCGCGTGGGCAGCATGGGGTTTTTTGTGATCATTTTTATATGGACTGTTGTTTGGCTTAGCTGGAATATCCTTGCCCCGAAATCGATGCGCTACGATCCTTATCCCGGCTTTGTACTCTGGCTGTTTGTATCGAACATGATACAACTGTTTTTGATGCCCCTGATTATGATTGGTCAGAATGTAGACTCCGCCCAATCCGACTTGCGGGCTGAGGTAGACTTAAAAATAAATGCGCAGGCAGAAATTGAGATTGAAACAATTCTTCTGCATTTGGAACGACAAAATAAAATAATGATGAAGCTATTACAACATATTGAGCGGGAAACAATGTGAACACTTTTTACACCTTTGCGCAAGAGTGCAAACTAAAACAGACAACAAGCAATTGGCAATAGGCAATGGGCAACAGGCAACAGGCGATTAGCAATTGGCAATTAGGGCTAAGTCGTAACAAGGTAGCCGTATCGGAAGGGTGGATGCCTGGGGTCTATGAGGTGATGAAGGACGTGGTAAGCGGCGACAAGCTTCTGGGAGCTGCACGCGAGTACTATATATCCGAAGATTTCAGAATGGGACAACCCGCTGTACTGCCCATCTATTTCTGCAGCGCTGCTACAACAGGCATGGCCAGAATTTTTTGAAAGGCTGCTTTTACCTCTTCACGGTCTGCCTGCTGCGGTAACCCGGTACTACATCCGTGCTCGATCAGTGCTGCATGACGAAGCAATACTTTTAGTTGCTCCCCTGTTTTGGCAAATGGAATTACAGCAGCTATCGTAGCCATCAATCGCAGTGTAACCGCTTTGCTGTTATATGAATATTCGCGTATCAAGCTAAATGCGGCATCAGCAAAGTCAACAAAAGTAGCAGGTGATCTTATAATCCGACACGTGCCGGTATCATCAAACAGCACTGCTTTGGGAGGGGTACGTTTACAGATTTCGCACAGCGCCGATCCAAGCCAATCAATACATGTCATAGCTGTAAAAGGATCATTGATGGCAGGCGACAGTGCTCGTACAGCTACTTCAGCCAATTCATTTAGTCCGAACGTAATGTCTTGTATCAGCGTTCGTTGCGCTCCGAAAATAAAAGCTTCATTGATCACAATATCCACCTTGTCAAGTGTTAATTCAGCAGGCCAAACAATGGCAATTGAAGTGCCCTGGATAACAAACTCTCCTGGTTGTATTACCAGTTGCAATACAAGATTGTGTTTTTTTGCAAACCGCAGCAACCCTTCATCATCACGTGCCTGCAGGTATCCACTCGTTACTGCATTTACTACCTTGCCTGGTTTTGTTGCATCAAACGAAATCAAATTATCTTCTATTGCATTTGAGGTCATAGCTCCATCGACGCGATCGGGAAGGTCATGCTCAATAGCAGTATGCAATTCTTTGCTAACTTTTGTAACCAGCACAGAAACCTGTATTGAAATGGCCACATGATTGATAAAAAAAATCAAAACGCCGAAGCTACAAATACCAAGCATTAACCCGAAAGTGGCAGAGATTTGTGGCAGATGCCGGTCGTGAACCCCGCGAAGTTGCAACAGCACCAGCATACAAAAAATAAAGGTAGAAGTGAAAGTGCCCAAAGTCATTTGAGTGCCCTTATCGCGCAGAAAAGTACGAAGCAGACGCGGCCCAAACTGAGAGGCTGCAATGGTAAGAGGAACCATCATGATTGAGAATACAACTCCTACAATACCTATGATCGTTCCTTCAATCGTTAATAATAAGGTACGCATAGAATCAATGGTATCAACGTATAACCACGATATCGCTGCCTTGTCTTTGTATGTTAATATGCTGTCTATTGTACTTGTCCCTAACCATACCACAATAGAGACAAGCATCATAGCAAAAGGCATAAACCAGTAGTTCGAGCGCAGAGAGTCGAAGAGCTTTCTCAAATGTGTTTTCATACCTGTTGAACTTTTATTTTCCGCCTGCAGAAACCGGTTTAAAATCTGTCAAAAGATATGAAAAGTATAGTTGAGTTGCGCGCATGTATTATAAGAAGTATACAAACATTCATTCAGGGTAACGCCAGGTATCTAGTAAGGTGGCAGTACAAGGTATTTGACCGACCGTCGTCTTTTTCAAATAATACAGCGGCGCAACTTCTTAGATCAAGCCTTTGCAAATAACTTCAATTGTCTGGTTAATTATTCTCAATCTCGCCTGTAAGCCAAAGAATAAGGGGAATATGCACTTCAAAGTAGTGTTTGTCAAAAGCAGCCGGGTCTTTTGATGTCTTATATATTGCCATCATTCGTGCCATCTTATTCGTTTTATCAATTTTGCCACACAAACTTTGCCCTTATTTTTTTGCCAATGTGGGGTAGGCATTGCAATAGCATTATCTGCTGTTGTTGCTGTATTAGTGATGTTGCACGTCTTACATTTCATCTGCGCTTGGACCATACAGGCCAGGAACCGGTATATCAAGCAAGCGTAAGTAGACAGCTAACTGACCACGATGATGAATAAGATGATTCAAGGCCATTGAACGAATGGCAATTATTCGTGGAATAGTGGCAAACACATGATCACCACTACGCAGTGTAAAGTTCGCCTGAATCTTTTCATCGCTTGTATTTTCTAGCGTTTGTATCACTTCATCTAACC
>JALYZZ010000638.1 GCA_030948675.1 Bacteroidota bacterium
CTACTATCCTTTTATTGAACTCGACCGTATCAATTTGTAAAAGATGACATAAGGCAAAGGTATCAATACCCTTTACCTGTACAGGAGTAACGACTAAATCAAATCTTGCCACATTATCAAGAATAGCCCTCCCCTTGCGGTCATAAATAATACCACGGCTTGGATAAGCAATCTTTTTTGCAATAGCATTATTATACGCTTTCTTTTCGAAGTCACTCGATAGCACCTGCAGGTTAAATAACTGGCCAATTATCACCAGAAAAACGACAACAAAAATAAGTTGAATTACTCTTTTACGAGATTGATTAAATGCCGGCATATTGCCCATTCTATTTTACGAACTGTTAATGCTTTACCTTGCAAATTTGCAGTTTGTTTTGCGAAATTCTATTAATAAATATTTTAGACTTTTTAGTCTAAACAAAAGAAGTTTGCACAGCAGGAAAATGGCATATAAACAAAAAGGATGAACGAAAAATCATTATAGCTGTTGACCACTCTCCAAAGGCCGCCTTCAGCCATTACAAAACGAGCGCACTAATTCTCTTGTTTAGTCAGCATGTCATTTTTCAACCGCTCCCAAAATCCATCAAAAGATTCGTTATGATTCTTACTCCACTGTTCTAATTGAGATTTCATTTTTTCGTTTCGTTCGGCCTTGCTCGACGCGAAAAACTGCTCGATGAACGTGGTATCGTTTTCCTGCGCCAGCCGATTGTATAATTCTTTTAGCTGCTTCTCTTTCAACTGGTTTCCCTCTGCAATTTCCTTTTCCATATCTTCTGTCAGTTTTACCTTTTCATCATATGTTCCTGCGGGCAATAAGGTTTTTGCTAAAACCGGCATTAGTTCAATCAACATCAGTATAACAACGATAAGTATATACCTCCACTGCAAAGCCGTGTTTTGCTTAACCAGGTTATTTAAAGCTTCAATTCTTGTCAGGAACCCGTTATTTAATAATCCTGCAAACACTTGGTTTTCGTTTTTTAATTTGTTGCGGATTTCAACCAGATTACTATCGAGTGAACTGATACGCGGCTGAACTGAGGTTTTTATTTGGTTGTATTGACTGTCGAGCTTTTCATACTCGGCCTTTTTTGCTCTTGCAATATTTTGTATACCTACTTTTCCTGTACCACCTGTTCCATCTATCTCAGCCAAATATTGCTGACGTGCAGTCGATACCTCATTGTATTTGTCCGTCAACTGGTTTTGCAATTGGCTCCGTTCGGCACTCAACGTTTGTTTTTGAGGATTAAAAAGAGAGTCTAATTCCTGTTGCTTTACCCGTTTCCTTAACTCGTTATCCAGCGAAGCCTGCAGCTTAATTTCTTTGTCAAACATAAAAAGGATGGCTGGCTGCGCCATGAAGGTACCAAGCGTAATGGCCAAAACACTTCTTAGCAACAGAGGTGCTACTTTGTTTTTATTAAACTTATTCATACCCTTAATAAGAGCACGGTCGATGGTAAGTATAATAAAGCCCATGAAAAGCCCCAGCAAAACAGACACTACTATATTGGAGGTAATAGTTGACCAAAAATAAGTCCAGGCAAGTGTAGCAAAACTCCATGTCGCTAATACTGTCGTTCCGATAATCTTATACCTGTTTCTATCAACGACACACTCCACCAGCAATTCTTTTTCTGCTGTACTTAACCACCATAAAAAAGTTTCGAAGCCGGTTGGTGTATACTGCTCTCTTTGAGAGATAGATGAAATACTTTTATTCATCAAAATAGATTAAATAGATATAAAAAAGATACCAGTGGTTGAAGAAGAGAAGAGTATTTGCAAATATTAAAAGTAAAATAAAAACAAACTGGCTTTGCAAATTGAATTAAAAAAGCTTTTATCTATACTTTAACTTCGACTGCCTCCCTATTAAAAGTTATCGATAAGATGCTTCAATAAGAGGCGATGAAGCGTCGAGCAACCCGTTGTAACCTACCTAAAGCGCAAATCATTACCTTTGCCGCCTAATTTTTACTTTCTTATGAAGACTGATAATAATACGGTCATTGGTTTTGTGTTGATTGGAATTCTTTTCATCGGGTATTTCTGGTTTTCGAACCGGCAGCAGCAATCTATTTTTGCAGAAAAAAAAAGGACTGAAGACTCGATAGCCCGGGTTAAATCGCTGACTGCACCAAAAATAGACCCAGCGGCTGCGACCCTCGATTCGTTAAAAAGGGACTCTACAAACAATTTGGCTGTAGCAGGCAATTTTCAAAGCGCAGCTAACGGAACCGAACAACTTACAACAGTTGATAACGGACTAATAAAAATCACTTTTACAAATAAAGGCGCCCAACCCAAAAGCGTTGAACTTGAAACTTTTAAATCGTTTGACAGTTCAAATGTTATAATGGCTGGTTCTAAGTTCGACAACCTTACGTATTCTATCAATACTTCTGCAAATCAATCTGCCCCTACCAGTAGCTTGTTTTTTAATACCCCAACAGTTGCCAAAGAAGCAGATGGAAAACAAGTGATTAGCTATACCCTTACTTCGGTCGACGGCCAGAGTATTACGCACCAGTTTATTGTTAAGCCTAATGATTATATGATCGACTGGAATATTGAAATGCAAGGAGCTAATCGACTGCTTACAGGAAACACGTTGAACTTCAACTGGCAGGTAGAAGCAGATAAAAAGCAAAAAGACATTGTTTACGAAAGAAGGCAATCGCGTCTTTGTTTTGTAGAAGGCGGAAGCTATGATTATAAAACTGCAGCAACAGGTGCAGCTACCGCTTTTGATAAACCTGTGAATTGGATTTCTGTAAAACAGCAATTTTTTAATGCAACGTTAATTGCGAAGAACAATTTTAACGGCGGCGACATGAGCATTACTGTTCCTGCAGATACAAGTAACGTTGTTGGCAAAGCAGTGGCAAATATGAAAATTCAATTGCCTGCAACTGCCTCGGCCACCATTCCCATGGCTTTATATTATGGTCCAAACGAGTTCAGCGTATTAAAGAAGTACAACCTTAAATTGGAGAATATTGTAGACTTGGGGTCAGGTATGTTCTCGTTTGTAAAATACATAAACAGGTATATTATCATTCCGGTCTTTAACTTCTTTGCCAGCTTCATTCACAACTATGGATGGGTTATTGCCTTGCTTACCATTTTCATAAGGCTTGTAACATCTCCGCTTACATACACAAGCTACCTAAGTGGTGCTAAAATGAAAGTACTGAGGCCGGAGCTAGATAGTATTAAGAAAAAGCTTGGGGATGATCAGCAAGCATTCGCTATGCAACAAATGAAATTGTTTCGCGAAGCGGGGGTAAATCCATTGGGAGGGTGTATACCAGCAGTTTTACAAATTCCTATCTTTTTTGCCTTGTATAGCTTTTTTAACTCAGAGATTGCTTTGCGGGGACAGAGCTTTTTGTGGGCAAAAGATCTTTCCTCGTACGACGTAATTGCCAGATTGCCTTTTTCTATTCCTTTCGGTTTTGGTGATCACATCAGTCTTTTTACCATTACTGCGGTTACAACCAGCTTCCTGATTTCTATTTACAATATGAGCATGACTCCAGACCAGGGCAACCCGGTAATGAAGTATATGCCATATTTTTTCCCTTTTATTTTGTTATTTATATTTAACCAGTTACCATCAGCATTGACCTGGTACTACACTGTGTCAAATCTAATTACGCTTATTCTCCAATTTGTTATTCAAAACTATATTATCGATCATGATAAGATCTTGGCAAAAATGGAAGAAACAAGAAAAAAGCCTAAAACGAAATCAAAGTGGCAGGAACGTTACTCGCAAATGATGGAATCGCAACAAAAGGTGCAAGAGCTAAAACAAAGAACGAACAACAATAAAAAGTAACGAGTATAGTACTGTTGGTCTTTACTGCAACTTGGCCTAAATAATATATAAATTTTGTAAGGCGTATTTAAGCAGAAAGTCAAGCCTGATGGTTTGGCTTTTTTGTTTCCATTGACCAAAGTATTGTTTCTTTACACGAATGAAAGTAGAAAAATTTTTAGGGATTATTGTTCTAACGTGCCTGTGTTGCGCCGCGACTTTTGGCCAGGAAACTAAGATAATATCGGATTGTACGGTCACGTACGAGGTAACAGTGCAAGACGCAAAAGCTGATCCGGTGGTGGCAAAGGCAATGTTAGGAACAACAAAAGTGCTGTATATTAAAGGAGCAAAAAGCCGGAGTGATTTGGAGACCGCGAACTTCACGCAAACAATGATTTATGATTCGAAAACGGACAGCACCATCATTTTACGAGAATTAGGCAACACTAAATACATTTCATATTTGGATGGTAACAGTCGAAAAGAAAAGAACCGGAAGTTTGAGGGGATGAAGTTTGCCAGGACAACGGAAAAGAAAACAATCCTCGGCTACGATTGCGATATGGTGGTCGCTACGCTGGCTGATGGTTCGAATTACGATGTCTATTATACTAATTCAATTGTTCCTTCTACTACTGAATATGAGTACCAATTTAAAGATTTACCTGGATTTGTGTTAGAATACGAAGCAGAATTTGAACATGGAAAAACCAAAGTTAGATTTACTGCTACGAAGATAAGTTTCGTTCCGGTGCCAGTTGCAAAATTTGATATTCCAAAAACGGGCTACCGGGTATTGTAAACAGAACAAGTATTAACGAAAAGCAGGCGGAGTTGGAGATTTAAATTTAGGTACACTCACTTTATGCGTATACGGATAAATATAAGTAGTATTGCCGCGCTCAAAACGCATCATCGAATTGTAGGTAATATCACCGTTCAATTCCTTTTTTTGGCTTAGCAATTGCAACCCTTTGTATTCGAAGCCGGCTCTTAAAGAAAAAGGGCAAACCGATTTATAAAAATTTCTATTGAAGTTCTTTAAAGAGTAGATATTTTTTGTTCTTTTATCTGAGGAACCAGTAAAAGAACCCATAGCAATATGAGTTGCACCTATCAGAAGCAGGGCAATGGTTATTTTTTTAAGTTGTATGTGGTAC
>JALYZZ010000648.1 GCA_030948675.1 Bacteroidota bacterium
GCTCCGCCCATAAATTGTAGCACTGTTTCATTTTTGATTCCCTTGGTAGAAGCACCCTTTATTATTTCCCTGACTTTATGAGGTGTCTCAGTATAATAATAGTCGGATAAGGTTTCAGTAAAAAAAACAGGTAAAAAAGGTGTTTTTTCAGACACACTGTCCACATTGTCTAAAATAAAGTCAAACGGCTTTAAAAGTTTGATATTGTTGAAGCTGCTTCGATTGATATTATTTAAGTCTAATTCAACCTTGTTGTAGAGTTCGTATTTGTAGGTATCAAATTTATAGGGGTCGTTATTGGGTTTATGGGCAACTATTCTCTGCCACCAAATCAACCCTCTTTTAGATTTCGTTTTTACAAAAACTCCTTTGTCAGATTTTATTGCTCCTAATTGAATGTTTAAATGCAAAGAGTCTTTTGTAAAATTTATGGGAATAAGCTTGGTTTCAAAGCCGACATAAGTAACCTGTAAAGTGTCGATTTTATAGGGTGTTGCAATTTTAAAATTACCACTACTATCGGTAACTGTTCCATGCCCGGCCTTCTTCCATTGTAAACTGGCATACGGTATTTTCTCTTGTGTAAAGGGATCTAATACACTACCGATAACTATTCTTTGTTGGGCAGAAATATGCTGTATAGTAAAAGAAAAAATAAATAGAAAATACATCTTTAGACAAAACGAGATGTATCGAGCATTTTTCATTATAAGAGGGACAGATTTAATAATTAAGTTAAGCAATTTAGCTGATTTTTTACTTAGAACAAGGTTTGCATACCTAATATTTTTTAACGTGTACGCGCTGGCTTCCATATTGGAGTTTGAGTTTAAACACCAGTTTTTTAAAACTGTACAATCGTCTTTTGCCTTACTTATCAAAGGGTTACTATAGAATAACCTGGCTTGTTTTACAAATGAAACGAAGCCGCATACGCAGTCTAGCATTCTTTTCTGTATTCATACTTCTTTAAGGATAGAAATAACGGGCTGCATTTTATCATTTCATTGTATTTATTTTCTAAAAAACTGTATAGATTTTTTAGTTTTCCATCAGAGACTGATCTCACATTGCTTTTGTATATAATAATCCTACACACCCTTTACCCAATAGAAAAGCAGGCCAAATTTTCTAAACAACTTATCTCCGTAAATGCCTAAATTACTTCGTTTAATTTTCTAATGTTTCTATCATCCAATTACATTTGAGCATTTATTTCATCTCATTCTGCATAACTCACGTTATATAATTAGATGCGTTCGGAGGTGAGAAGGTTGTTGTGCGGAGGATGAGGAAAATTTAAAAGTCAAACTAATTGTTATCTGATCTCTTCCTTTATCAGCCTGTAAGAAAAAATAGCCCACTGCTTCTCATCATTCTTTTTGCCGTGGCTTGCTTTATTGGCGTTTTTACAATCTATCACCATGAAATGTGGCGAGATGAATCGCAGGCTTTTTTAATGGTACGCGACAGTAAAAACCTGTTAGAACTCTGGCAAAATGTTAGGTACGAAGGGCACCCCATTCTATGGCATTTTGTACTGTTTTTTTCTTATCATCTTTTCCCTTCTATTTATACCATTCAGGTAGTTCACCTTTTTGTTGGTTTGTTAGTAATCGCGCTTATTGTTTTTTACGCTCCGTTTTCTTTTGCAGAAAAAACGTTACTCATTTTTTCTTACTTTTTTTCATATGAATACCTGGTTATAAGCAGAAACTATTCAATCGGTATTTTCTTCCTCTTTCTAAGCATTTGCGTGTATAACCGCCAAAAGTCTTCCCATCGCATTATTTACACTGCTGTTGTACTGGGTCTGGCAACCAACTGCAACATCTATTCATTCATTATTGCTGTCTGCCTATTCCTGTACTATTTACATCAAACGTATCCGTTCAATAAAGTTGCTTCTTATAAGTCCATTATTTTTCAAGGCGCTGTGCTAATCTTTTTGCTGTTCATAGCGGTTGCGCTTTTGCAACTCATTGCACCTGCTGATCGCACACCTACATTGGAAATTGCTGCAACCCTGAACTTTAAAAGAATGGGTAAAATTTTAAAAGAAATTTCAGAAGTATTCTTCTATGTACCCGACCCGCTAAAAAAAGAAAACTTTTGGGGCTCCAGTGTTTTTGAGGGAAAATATTTTAGTAGCGCTGTGCTGAACAATCTCCTGTTTTACCTGCCGCAACTGCTTACGCTCATCATGATTTTTTTTCTGGTGTTAATGCTAAAAAAGTCCTCCCTGGTGCTACTTATGATAGCCACATCTTCTGCCGGGCTTGTCATGTTTATGTATTTTATTTTTGACCGTGGCCTCTTAAGACATACAGGTGCTTTTTTTGTGCTTCTAATTGTTGCTTTGTGGCTTTATCGCTGTTCTGCTAACTCACCGGGTAAATCTGCCGTCTATTTTAATGTCTTTTTTAGAGGCATGCTGGTCTTCCAATTCGTCGGTTCCGTTATGGTACACGCAGATGAAATAAGATACCCGTTTTCCGGAGCTAAGAATGCTGCTGCCTTTCTGATCGCCACACACCGAAATAGTAATAGAATTATTCTTCATCCTGATTTTGAGGGAATGTCGTTACTGCATTATGGCTCAATCGCCAGCGTGTTTTACCCTACCATTAACGACAGAGGGAGCTTTATGAAATTCAGCACCAGGAGAAAGCCACGCAGCTATAGAGATATTTACAACCTGGCGCTAAGAGACGATATTGAAACGATGGTTTTTAACAATAAAAGAAATGACTCAATAGTTAATACGTTTGGCTATAAACTCATCTATGCACCGACACAATCATCTACTGTACACGATGAAGATTTCTGGATATATGGTAAGATAAGACAGGTTAACAGGCCAATAAAAAAATAAATCAATAATAGCCTGGTAATGTACGGGATGCTGGAACTGCTAAAAAATACGAACCATCATGAGGTGGAGATTGTACGGTAAATATGGTCTCTAATCATTTGCCTACTTTTGCCCGCCTATGCCGGCATTACAATTTGAGCTACAACATACACAGGCGCTTTCGAAGGGGAGGGCAGGAAAAATAACAACCGATCATGGAGAAATAGAAACGCCGATTTTTATGCCTGTCGGCACTGTTGGAAGCGTAAAAGCAGTAACTCAACAACAGTTGTACAAAGACGTGCAGGCGCAAATTATTCTTGGAAATACCTATCATCTCTACCTGAGACCAGGGCTTGAAGTGCTGGAAGCCGCCGGAGGACTGCATCAATTCAATGGTTGGCATCATCCCATATTAACTGATAGCGGCGGTTACCAGGTTTTTTCTCTGGCTGCCAACAGAAAGATTAATGAAGAAGGTGTGATGTTTCAATCACATATTGATGGAAGCCGTCACCTTTTTACACCAGAAAAAGTGATGGACATTCAGCGAACAATTGGTGCAGATATTATTATGGCCTTTGACGAGTGTCCCCCATATCCCAGCGAATACAAATATGCGAAGGACAGTATGCAACTGACGCATCGGTGGCTCGATCGCTGCTTTACAAATTTTGATAATACTCCCGCCAAATACGGTTACGCACAAAACCTGTTTCCGATTGTACAGGGAGGTACGTATACAGATCTGCGAACAGAGTCATGTCAATACATAGCCTCAAAAGAAGCAACAGGAAACGCAATTGGCGGCTTAAGCGTAGGCGAACCAATGGAAATGATGTACGAGTTTACCGCATTGTGTTGCGAAGAACTACCGGTAAATAAACCGCGTTATTTAATGGGGGTTGGCACTCCCTGGAATATCTTAGAATGCATTGATTTAGGCATTGATATGTTTGATTGTGTAATGCCCACCCGCAATGGAAGAAACGGAATGCTGTTTACTACAAGGGGCGTTATCAACATTAAGAATCTTAAATGGGCCAAAGATTTTTCAGTTATTGACGACCAGTTACAGAATGAGGTAAGTCAATATTATAGCAAAGCATACATGCGGCACTTGTTTGTCGCCAACGAAATTTTAGGTCTTCAGCTTGCCAGCATTCATAATCTTGCTTTCTACCTTTGGCTTGTTAAAGAAGCAAGAAAGCGCATTCTTGACAATACTTTCCCTAGCTGGAAAAATGAAATGGTTGCCATTTTGCAGCAAAGATTATAGCTGGTTCAAAAACACAGCGGGTTTATTTTTCCATCAAAGAGGTGTTCTTGCGCTTATTTTTCGTCGTTCGTCGCAACATTTTCCCATTTCGTCTTTTCATCTATTTTTTAAAACGCTACTACAATACATTCGTGTTGGTTTTCAATAAAACCTGCAATCACACTTTAAAAAAACGTGTTTAATTATGAAAAAATTTCTTACAGCCGCTATAGCTATGGCGG
>JALYZZ010000670.1 GCA_030948675.1 Bacteroidota bacterium
AGATTGGAGGGGTCAATTATTTAGAGACCGCAGGTAACTGCTTCATACATTTTAAAACATTATTCATTTTTATAAATGATCAAAAAGTTACGCCCGAAAGAGAGATGAATAAAAGCAAACTTTGGAAGGCAGCAGGGGTAAAGTTTGTCTTTGCAATTCTTAATCAGCCAGAGCTTTTAAACGCTCCCTACCGAACAATAGCAGATAATGCAAAGGTGGCATTAGGAACGGTAGGTAAACTGCTAGAAAAGTTGGAAAAAGAGAATTTTGTAAAACAGGGGAATCGAAATGGAGGGAAATTTTTGTTTTTATACCGACTCGATGAGTTGCTTCCAAAGTGGACTACAATCTATAATACAGCATTAAGACCTAAGTTAGTACTGGGCAAATTCAGGGTAATAGGAGGTGCTTTATTAAACGATGATCCTTTACCTCCAGGTATCCTGTGGGGTGGGGAAATGGCTGGAGCAAAACTGACAGAATATTTAAAGCCGGAAAAACAAGCATTATACATTGGTATTCCAAAAGTAGAAGCGATGAAGGCTTTAAAAATAGTTCCGGATGAAAATGGAAACATTGAGTTGGTGACTGTCTTTTGGAATGAACAGTTAACAAACAATTCAGATTTTTATGAAAAGCAGATTGTACCTCTAACAATTGTTTACGCTGACCTGCTCAACAGTCATGATAGCAGAAATCATGAAACCGCAGATCGCATTAAAAACAAATATCTTGGAAAATAAAATACAGATTGAACCTATAATAGCCGAGATGCTAGCAGTTGCTCAAAAAATACTGCAATTGTTTGATGTAGATTTTTACATTGTAGGTGCCGTAGCAAGAGACATACAATTTTCGTTAAGACCGGAATTAGGACCATTAAGAAAGACGAATGATGTTGACCTAGCATTGATGGTAGCGAATGAAGAACAGTTTTATGAAATTAAAAAAGCATTGGTGGAGACAGGAGATTTCTATGAACATGAAACAGAGCCTATAAAGTTGTTTTATAAACAAGCAATTGAATTAGATTTATTGCCTTTTGGTGGTATCGAAAATGAAACTCATGAAATAAAATTACATCGAGCAAGATTTTTTGCAATGGACATGCCCGGATTTCAAGAAGCTTTAAAATCTCATCAGGAATTTGTGATTGATGAGAATTTAAAAGTACGAGTATGTTCTTTGGAAGGAATGGTACTGCTAAAGCTTTTTGCCTATAATGACAGACCAGGCAGGACAAAAGATGTCTCCGACATAGGTCACATTATAAATGCTTACTTCGATTTATGCTCTAAATACATATACGAAAATGGTATGGATGTAATGAACTTTTATGACACAACAGATCCCAGTTATCTTTCATTAGTAGCAGCACGGATTATTGGCCATAAAATGAAAATAATATTATCCGGTAAAGAAGACCTGATAGAAAAAATTTCAGCCATATTAAGAAGAACTCCTACAGACCTATGGAGTGCTATGTTGGACGGCTTCAGCGAATAAAAAAACAGCCAGATTTTCTCTGACATCTTTATACACAAATAATACCTTTGCAGTACAGTAAACCTTTACCAAGTTAGGTAAACTGTTGTAGCACTTTGAATTTAATCGAGTAATTAATCGAGTAAAAAAACAGAAGTAATTCATTTTCAACGGGTTATGAGAGTGGGGAGAATCCGCTCGGGACCTCTGAAGTAAGGATTACAGAAATGTGATCCTTACTTATTTTTACCCATCTTTACTTTTACTCCTTGATTTTCAAAGTCTTATAACACTTTCGGCCGATTCCGGCTTCCTAACTTTACAAGGGCTTATTTCACTAAAAACATATAGTTAATCGAGTAAAAAATTAAGCGGTGATGAATTTTCTTATTAAACCTGTTTGTAACAGTCGTTTTATCCGTAAAGATGGAACCGCTTTTATTTATATTCAACATTGTTATAGCGCTGGTATTGCATCACTGAAGTTTATTGCGAACTAAAGAGCCAGAAGTTGCTGAATATTATTCGAAAGAAAATAAACATTTCTTCGTACTCTGTAGGCTTAAGTTAGTCATGGTTAATCCAATCGTAAATAGTAGGTCTGGAAACTTGGAAAAAACTACAGACCTCTAAAATTTTAAGTAAAGGGGTATATGTTAACCCTTTGGTTTCGTAATCAGTTATCGGCGGGTCTTTTTTCGTTATTTTATCATTTTCATACCTAATAGCGGATCTGATATGTTCCCAAAATTCATAGGTTCAGAAACAATAGCGGAGTTTTACTGGTATTTTCCATATCCTATTATTCTTCAAAAACCTTTGATTGATTGCTTCGTCAAAAGCAAATACACCTTACTGCCCTGATTTCTTTTATTAGATGGTTCATAATTGATGTAACCATAATTGCTTAAATCTGTGATGTTTTCTAATAAGTAGTACTGGCAGAAATGTTGGCTATCGGCATAATTTCCAAAGAGCTGCCTGGCTTAACTGTTTACGCAGTCATTTTTATTATTGAATAAACGGCGGTATCGTAAAATTTATCGTTCAGAAGATAATTTTCTTTGAAGTATCCTTCCTGTACAAAACCGGCTTTTTTAACAAGTGCAGCAGACGCCACATTTCCAGGGTCAAGTTTTGCTTCTACCGAATGTAATTGTAACCTGTCGAACCCATAATCAAGTACGGATATAATCGCTTCGTACATTATTCCTTTTCGATGTAAATGCGGTTCAAGCATGTAACCAATTTCTGCACGATGATTTTCTTTCTCAATTCGCCAAAGACCAATGTTTCCAACAGACTGCTGTGGATCTTCTTTAAAGCAAATACCCCAGGTAATCCCATTATTGTCTTCCATCGTTCTGTTAATAAGATTAATCCAGATTTCGGCATCTTTAATGGTAAGTGTAAGGGGTCGGTTGATGTATTTCATCACCTCTTTATTAGAACGTAAATGCTGTATCGCCGGGCTATCGTCAACTGTCAGTTGTCGTAAAATAAGGCGTTCAGTAGTGAGCACCGGAAACGGAGTGAAGTTTGGCGTAAGCATTAAGTCTAAGGTAAAACAATAAATAGTTAATGGTATGACCTGGAAGGTATATTGGTCAAATCAAACGAGTAGTAAGTTGATTAGTTTTTTAACTGCACAAGCACGTATAAATTCTGCTCTCTTGTCGGCGCGTCGGGATATATTTTGTAATATTAGAGAGACTTTTGTTGAGATGTATCCCGTGGTCTCATTCCACAGTTTTAAAATTCGACTATAATTCTTATTTTTAATACAAACCACACAAATCATGAAAATGTTACATTGTTCTGATGCTGGCTTCGACTGCCAGGCTGTAGTAAAAGCAAACTCAGAGGAGGAAGTATTAACTATTGCTGCCGATCACGCGCGTGCTGTACATGGGGTAGAATTAACACCAGAAATGGCCGAGCAGATAAAGACTTTGATTAAGGATGAATAAGAATAGGTAGGCTGTCTAAACGAGATACTTACTTATGCTATTGCAAGGGCTTTTACATACCGTAATGCTTGCTTATAAAAGCAAGATGGGCTTGCATTAATCAAAATAATTGGCAGTAAGGTTGCTGTTGCAATCAAAAAAATCCTCTATACAATTTCATGCAGTTGTTGCCCGCTACCTTCCTGCAAACATGAAAAAGCAATGATACCAACATTAAGGAATAAATTAGACTACTGCCCAATTGTTTTAAGAAGTAGCTGAAGCACGTGCGCTACTGTAGCCCTTCTTATATTATAATTCAAAACCATTAGATGACTCTTAATACATTAGATGTAGTAGTTATTGTGCTGTTTTTTTTGAGTATGGTTGTTATAGGCGTCATGTCCTATTTTAAGAGCAAGAATTCCGAAGATTATTTTGTAGCCGGGGGTAATCTTCCCTGGTGGTTAGCAGGTATCTCTCATCATGTTTCAGGGCATAGCGGGGCTGTATTTGTGGCCTATGCAGCAGTGGCATATACGCACGGTTTTACAATGTATATATGGTGGGCTTTTCCCGTTGGTGTTGTAGTCGCAGGCACTTCAAAAATATTTCCTGTTTACTGGTTTCGATTAAGGAGAGCATTGCACATACAATCTCCCCTTGAATATTTAAGTATACGGTACAATGTGTTAACGCAGCAAATTGTAGCGTGGGCAGGGGTGCTGCTAAAGGTTTTTGATGTTGGTGCAAAATGGGCCGCTATTGGTATTTTGCTACATGTGGTTGCGGGTATTTCGATGACAACCGGAATTCTTGTTTCGGGAGTGGTGACTATTATTTACGTCACTTTTGGTGGACTGTGGGGAGTAATTGTAACCGATTTTATCCAGTTTCTTGTGCAGGTACTTGGCGGCGTTGTCATGTTCGTATTGGTGGTAAACCGACTGGGTGGAATAAGCTCAATTACCAATATCTGGCACCAACTGCCGGTTGATCACGGACAACCCTTTAACAAACCATATACAGCAGCCTTCGTTGGCGTCATGTTTTTTATTTATTTCCTTAGTTATAATGGAGGTATTTGGAGCCTCGCCACCCGGTACATTTCTTCGGCAAATGAGAAAGAGGCATCGAAGGCGGCCCGGCTTTCAGGCATTCTATACCTGTTTTGGCCTTTGATATTATTTTTCCCGATGTGGGCAGCGCCCATTATCTTGCCGGGCTTGAAGAACCCCAGCGAGTCTTACGGTTGGCTCATGCTGAAAATATTGCCCCAGGGTATGATCGGTTTAGTGGTTGCCTCTCTATTTGCTGCTACAATGGGTATGACCTCTTCGGACGTCAACACCATTGCCGCAGTTATCACCAGAGATATTCTTCCTGTTGTTTCCCCGCGATTTCGTAATGATACAAATTCTTTGAGAACAGCCCGGGCTACTACTTTTATATTTACCCTTGCAACGATTGGTATTGCCTTAAATTATGAACAGTTTGGCGGGGTATTAGGGCTGATAGTAAACTGGTTTGCAGCCCTTTTAGGTCCAACCGCTATGCCGTTATTCTTTGGTTTGCTACCTGTATTTAAGCGATGTGGACCAAAAGCTGCTATTTCTGCAATTATAGCAGGCTTGTTTACATTTGTCGTAAGCAAAGAAATAAAGTTTGATAGCCTTGCACTCGAGGTCGGTCTGCCTACATTGGTGTCAGCAATTGTATTTATAGCAGTGGGGCTTACCTCTAAAGCCGTACCTGAGAAAGTAACAAACCTAATGGCTGCACTTAAAAGAACGTATTAGAAGCTGATATGGAAACACGAAACTTCACCCGGGATGAAAGAGTGACATGTACAGATTGTGTTACGGGAAAAAGCATGGAATTGGTTCTTAGTAGGGGTGAAGTAACAAGTATAATTGAACGGGAAACAAAAGCAGGAAATGATTTATTTATGGGCCCTGGCCTGGTTGATTTGCAGATAAACGGTGTTAATGGGATTGATTTTAATAACCCCGCCCTAACTAAAAACGAGGTTATCAATGCCACTCATTTTTTACTACAAAATGGGATAACTACTTTTTTGCCAACCGTTATTACCAATTCAGATGCAAATACCTGTAAAATTGTCGATACAATTCATCAGGCATGTTTGTCTGATGCATTGGTCAATGATTGTATTTGGGGTATTCACTTGGAAGGGCCGTTCATTTCTGCTACCACTGGCGCCAAAGGAGCGCATGATGAAAAGTATATTTCACCACCCAACTGGCAACTCTTTCAAAAGTATCAACGGGCAGCCGGTGGAAAAATAAAACTCCTAACTATTGCCCCTGAGTTGGACGGCGCAGGTGCATTTATAGAGAAGTGCAGCGAACATAAAATTTTGGTATCGATCGGCCATTCAATGGCTAACTCGCAACAAATTCGACGTGCGGTGGATTCAGGTGCTTGTTTGGCCACTCATTTAGGAAATGCTGTTCCTTTGATGCTTCCACGCCATCCCAATATTTTGTGGGATCTGTTAGCGGAGGAAGACCTCTACACATGCATCATTGCAGACGGTATTCATATTCCGGATTCATTTATAAAAGTGGTTTTGAAAAATAAGGCAGAGAAAACGCTGGTGGTAAGTGATGCAACGTGCTTTGCTGGAATGGAGCCTGGTGAATATCAAAACCACATTGGCGGAATAGTGATATTAGACAATGAAAAAAGGGTAGCATTAAAAAGCACGCCGGGGTTACTTGCCGGAGCGGCAAAGACACTGTTGGAGAGTGTTGAAACACTTATCAATCATCAGATTTCAACCATCGGTCGCTCATGGCAAATGGCCTCTTCAAATGTGGTAGGCCTGCTGTCGGGAAAAGATGACACATTTGATAGCTCAAAAGATCTGGTAATCTTTAGATTTAGCGGAGAAAAAATACAAATTGAAACAGTCATTAAAAAAGGCAAGGTGGTTTTTGAACGCTGATATTCATTACTCAACAACCGGTGACGTTTTATAAAATATTCAACTTTTATACATGGAAAGAAAATTTGGTTTTGGTATAGTTGGAGCAGGAACGATTTCCGACATACATGCGTTGGCCATCAGGTCTATTCCAAATGCAAAGTTAGTAGGGGTCTACAGCATCAATAAAGGCAAGTCGCAGGCATGGGCCGATAAGAATGATTGTACCTGCTATGATAGCCTGGAAAAAATGCTGGCAAATGACGAGATAAACATCGTTTGTATTTGTACACCGTCAGGTATTCACCTCGATCCGGCTATTAAAAGCTTTGCTGCAGGCAAGCATTGTGTAATTGAAAAACCTTTGGAAGTAACGCTTGAAAAATGCGATACCATCATTGAATCAGCAGAAAAAGCCGGGTTGAAAACATCGGTCATTTTTCCTTCCCGTTTTTATGAAGCAAGCACTCAGGTTAAAAAGGCACTTGATGAAAAACGCTTTGGCGAATTGGTTTTAGGCGATGCATATGTAAAATGGAGCAGGAGCGAAGCCTATTACAATTCTGCGGCATGGAGGGGTACGTGGCAACTCGATGGCGGTGGTGCGCTGATGAACCAGGGTATACATTCTGTTGATCTGTTGCAATGGTATATGGGGCAGGTGGAATCAGTGCAATCTGTTTCAGCCAATATAAAACACAAAGGGATTGAAGTGGAAGATACGATTGTATCAACGCTCAAATTTTCGAACGGAGCATTGGGTACAATAGAATGTTCTACAGCCATTTTTCCGGGTGCGCTAAAGCGGATAGAAATAATGGGCACATCAGGAACAGCAATTTTAGAGGAAAGTAACCTGGTGAAATGGCAATTTGATAAGGAGGCGGCAGAAGACGAAATCATCACTAAGAACATGTCTGGCGGTCAGGTTTCTCATGGAGGCGTTTCAAATCCTGCTGATATAAGTTTTAAGGGGCACCAACGACAACTGGAAGACATGATACTCTCGATTGAAAAGGGCAAGAAACCGTTGATCGATGCAATTGAAGGTCGGAAATCTGTTGAAATTGTTTTGGCGATGTATGAAAGTGCACGTACCGGTAAGAAGGTTTTTTTGTCGAAATGATAAAGCTTCTCTTTTCTTCAGCTATGGATAATCAAAACTAACAATCATGACACAAATAACACCGGTAACGACACTGTCTGCGGATAAAATAAAAGTAAAGGTGTACAACCGCCGTGCTGAAATGGGAGCCGAGGCAGCAAGAGATGTAGCAGAGAAAATAACTGAACTATTGTTAAAGCAGCCCTTGGTAAATATCATATTTGCTGCAGCTCCTTCGCAGAATGAATTTCTCAACGCGTTGTCCAGGCAAAATGGGATCGACTGGACTAGGGTTAACGGCTTTCATATGGATGAGTACGTGGGCATCAGCCCGGACGCTCCGCAAAGTTTTGCTTATTTTCTTCAAAGAAAAATCTTTGACAAAGTACCTTTCCGCAAGGTTTATTATATCAATGGCAATGCACCAGATCTCAATAAAGAATGTCTTAGGTACGCTGATTTGTTAAAGGAAAACCCTGTACAAATTGTTTGCATGGGTATTGGTGAAAACACACACATCGCTTTCAACGATCCGCATACCGCCAATTTTAACGACCCGGAACTGGTTAAGGTGGTTATTCTTGACGATGCTTCACGACAGCAGCAGGTACACGACGGTTGTTTTGCTTCATTTGATGAAGTGCCACCTTCTGCCATTACCCTTACTGTCCCTGCCTTGTTGGGGGCAGATTATATTTATTGTATTGTACCCGGATCTAATAAGTCAACAGCAGTTCGGCATACCATAAATAATAAATTAAGTGAAACCTATCCGTCAACTTCAGTTAAACAACATAAAAATGCGGTACTGTATTTAGACAGCGATAGTGCTGCAGAATTGTAGCAATGGCTCGATGAAAACTCCTTGTTTTTCTTAATGCTATTATTTTACATTGAAACGATCTTTTTTGTTTGAATTACCTATTTTTTCCGATAACTTCCCAACAGTGGCTCGAACAGTTTATGCTGTTCTCACGTGTAGTTAAAAGTTGAAGCGCTTGAAAGAGTTTAAAAACGTTTTATGAAAATCAAATGGAGCATTTTCTTCTTTCTTATAATCGTTTTGCTAATTACCGGTTTTAAGAAAGGTGCCAATAATGGCGCTGCTGTCATATCTTTTGATAAATACAAAGTAGCTGAGGGATTTGAAATTCAACTGGCGGCGTCAGAACCTTTCATTCAGGCTCCTGTAGCACTAGACTTTGATGATAGGGGTAGAATGTGGGTTGTAGAAATGAGGGGATTTATGCCTAACCTGGCTGGAGTGGGTGACCATGCCCCCATCGGAAGAATTAGCATTTTAGAAGATCTGGATAAAGACGGTGTTGCAGAACATGCAAAAGTATTTGTAGACAGCCTCGTGTTGCCCCGGGCTGCCGCTCATGTCTATGGTGGAATTTTATACAACGCTCCTCCAAATCTGTGGTTTGTGGAAATTAAAAATGACAAGCCAGGTAAGAAGGTGTTGGTTGACTCTTTGTACTCTGTTGGCGGTAGCCCCGAAGCTCAACCAAACGGTTTGATGATGAACATAGACAACTGGATTTATAGTGCAAGTTCACAATTCAGGTATCAACGAAAGAATGGAAAGTGGATCAAAGAACCGACTTCATTTCGTGGACAGTTCGGTATTTCAAAAGACAACTTTGGACGGCTATATTATAATTATAATGAAAATCATATTGCCGGTGATTATGTATTGCCCAATACCCTTATTGCTAATCCTTACCTTAAACCTAAAGAAGCGATCAATAAATTACTTACTGAAAACGAAAGGGTCTATCCGTTACAACCTACCACTGTAAACAGGGGTTATTCTAAGGGGATACTTGATAAAGACAGTGTGCTGCTACATTTTACCGCCGCTTGCGGAACGATGATTTACAGGGGCGATCAATTTCCTGACGAGTACAATCTAAACGCTTTCGCTTGCGAACCACAGGCTAACCTGGTTAAACGGGATGTACTTGCGTTTGAAGATGTAAAGACAACAGCCATGCCGGCATGGAACGACCGTGAATTTCTGGCATCTACAGATGAAGGCTTTCGTCCGGTAAATTTGTACACTGGTCCTGACGGGGCGATGTATGTGGTGGATATGCATCGTGGCATTATGGAATACAAAGCCTTTGCCACCCCCTACTATAATAAGGGAATAGCCGATAAAAAGCTTGATACACTTTTACATGCCGGACGAATATTAAGAGTAAAAAGTAAAGCCAAACAGCTTGGCAAAGTTCCGGATCTGGCTATCTTATCAGCCAATGAACTAGTGGCAAATTTAAAAAGCCCTAATGGCTGGATCAGAGACAGATCACAGCAAATCATCATAAGAAAACAATTAAAAACAGCCATTCCCGAATTGCAAAAATTGGCAGTTGACAGCAAAAATCCCGTGCCGGCCATTCATGCTTTACATACACTCAATGGACTAAATGCGCTTACTTTTCATCTTCTTAAAAAAGTAGCTGCCTATGCAGAACCGATGCTGTCTGCTCACGCCCTGCTCTTGACAGCAAGTTACAATACGCCTGGCAATGCCAAAGCAATGTCAGTGCTTGCAAATAACTTATTTAATAAAAATAATGCAGTTATCAATCTGTATCTCGCCATGTCTCTTGGTTCGTGGAGTAAAACTGTACCTGGCACTTTTTTGCCATTACTGGCTAAGATAGCAGATAGTTATCCTGATAAGGCTATCTACCAGGAAGCAGTCATCAGTAGCTTAAATGGTTTAGAGGAGCGTTTTAGGAAGATCTTTAATAGCTCTACTGTAAGCAAAAAACCTAATCAACTTTTAGCATCTCTGCTGGATGAAACAATAAAAAATAAGCGGGAGGGAAAAAAGAACTCAATTTTTGTGCAGGTAAAAACTCCTATTGACGCACGAACAAACGGACTTGAACTTTTCAGGACAACATGTGCCCCATGTCACGGAGTAGATGGTGACGGTGTTGAACACGTCGGTCCTCCATTAAAGGGCTCGGAATATGTTGAAGGTTCTGCCGACCGTTTAGCAATGATTGTTTTAAATGGTTTGGAAGGTCCCGTTCACATTAATGATCAGTTATATAAGTTCAACGGCACGATGCCCAATTTTGCAAATAATTTTACTGATAATCAAATAGCCAACATCATCAGGTATTTACACAATGCATACGCAACCAAATCAGTGAAACCGATCAATGCTGAAAAAATAAAGGAACTAAGAATGAAAAAGATAGGAA
>JALYZZ010000602.1 GCA_030948675.1 Bacteroidota bacterium
ACGTTTTTGGAACAGCAACTTTATTCTGTTTTTTATTGCAGGTGGTTACAGGTATTGCCTTATCGTTGTTTTACCAACCCTCTTCCAAGGATGCCTATCAATCGCTTCAGTTTATTACTAATACGGCGCAGTTTGGAAATGTGTTAAGAGGCATGCACTATTTTGGTGCCTCGGGAATGATCATTATGATAGGCATACACATGATACGTGTGTACATCACCGCATCGTACAAATTTCCAAGAGAAATGAACTGGATCAGCGGTGTATTTCTTTTGCTCTTCACTATTTTTATGGGTTTTAGCGGACAATTATTGCGCTGGGATTCAAATGGCGTCTGGTCATCTGTGGTAGCTGCCGAACAGTTAGGAAGAATTCCATTCTTAGGAAAATATTTAGCCCGGTTACTTCTCGGCGGAGACACCATTGGCGGACATAGCCTCAGCAGGTTTTATTCGTACCACGTATTTGTTTTTCCCGCGCTTATATTTCTAACTGTCGGGTTTCATTTATACCTCGTCATAAGAAATGGCATTTCAGAGCCGCCAAAGGCAGGACGCCCCGTCGATCCGAAAACATACAGGGCATGGTATCAGAACTTGGTCAAAGAAAAAGGCGTTCCTTTCTGGCCCAACGCGGCCTGGCGCGATACCCTGTTTGGTGCCCTTGTTGTTATTTGCATTATATCTCTTGCAATCATAATCGGAGCGCCGCCGTTAACGTCACCGCCTGATCCGTCTAACATATCTGCTTCTCCAAGCCCTGACTGGTATATGGTTCCGTTCTTTGCTTTGTTTGCACTAATGCCGCATAATATTGAATCTATTGCCATGTTGGTTGGCCCGGTACTCACCATTGTCTTGTTACTTTCCGTTCCGTTCATTTCTAACAGGGGTGAGAGAAGCCCGCTTAAAAGACCGTGGGCCATGTTTGGTGTTATATGCGTAGTGGTATTTGTGATCAGCCTGCTTACCCTCGGCCTGCAGGCACCCTGGTCGCCCGATTTTAAAACCAAGCCTCTGCCGTTAAGCGCTATAGCTTCAACCAATAAAAGTGACACGCTTCTGCAGCAGGGTGTTAATCTTTTTTATTCAAAGGGCTGTGAGTATTGTCATAGAATTAATGGGTATGGTGGTAAAAATGGCCCTGACCTTACAGCGGTAGGCAATCGTTTATCTTCTCAGGAGATTACAATACGAATTGTGAACGGAAGCAATAATATGCCAGCTTACGGAGGCATATTAAACAAAGATGAATTGAAAAAACTAGTTGGGTTTTTGAAATCTCAGAAGTGAATTTTACCCAGTAACAGAAAACGCTGTTCGATTTAAACAGCGTGAAGATTTGGCCAATGACATATCGAAGGCTGCAGTTTTTCAAGCATTTCTTTTGATAAAAAAATGAATGATTGGTCGTCGAAAATATTTTCGAAAATTAATTGAAACATGTGTTCATCTTTTTCAATAATGATTTTTACGGCCAATGATTGATGCGGCACTTCAATTAAGGATGATCAAGATGTGAACCTTCCAATGCCAACACTTATCAATCCCATACAAATTACTTATCCGTTGGACTTTTCAAATTTGTATTTGTGATACGTTTGTTTCTCCACATACAATTTATTCACGAGCGTCATTATTATGGCGATAACCGGGGTGGCTAACAGCACCCCCCAAAAACCTCCCAATAAACCCATAGCCACCTGTCCGAAAATGATCAGCGCCGGAGGTATACTTACCATTTTCTGTTGAATGAGTGGTTGCGTTACGGCGCTTTGCACTGTCTGGATAAGCGTGTACAGGCACAGCACAAGTATGAAAGTCGTTGTTCCCTGCATAAGGCCTATGAGACCAGCAGGAATCAAAGCGATGATGGGACCAAAGTTGGGAACGAAATTTAATAAACCCGCTATCAGGGCGAGCGTAAGAATCAATGGCATACCTATCGCCCATAGCCCTAAGCCAGTTAACACTGCAATAAACACAAAACCAAAAAGCTGTCCCTTGATCCAGTTTTTTAAAACAGTATGTATTTCATCCAACAAATCAGCACCCTGGTCCTTTGCTTTAATTGGCAGCAAATGCACGATCCCTTTTTTATAGGTAAATGGGCTGGCTATAAAAAACATACCGAGAAGTAAGATGATGTAGACATCACTTAAAATACCAAAGGTTGAAGAAAATAACTTTTTGGCTATAGACATTGTCTTCTGCGAGTTCCCTGAAGAATTGAGGTAATCCAACGCCTTGCTTCCAATGGTACTTTTTTGCAGGTAGGTCTTCGCATTACTAATAGTGCCTGGCAAACTATCAGTTAATGAAGAAACCTGTTGTTGTAACCTTGCACCTACAAACCAGAAAAAAACAACCAGTAAAATGATGTTGATGATTATTGAAGCAGCGAGGCTCCACCCTTTTGGGATATGAAGATATTTTCTGAAAAAGCTTGCACAGCCATGAAAGTAGATCGCAAATAAAGCGCCGGCCAGTGTTAGCAACAGCACGCCGAATAGAGCTTTAAACAGTAACAAAAGGATTACCAGCAAAGCAAGAACTCCTCCGGTAATCCACGATTTTCTTGAATAAGATAATGAGTCTTGAGATTGACCGTTGTTTATTTCAGACATAAAAAATGTGGAGTTGAATATTATTTTACCGGGCAGGAAAGAATAGTTGTATCATGTTAGGTGTTCGCAAAGACTGTGCTTGATATCGTATGGTAGAGAAATAGTATTGATAACTAAAAGCTGCCTGTAAAAGAAGGAATAATGGACGCTAACGCGATATTATTA
>JALYZZ010000693.1 GCA_030948675.1 Bacteroidota bacterium
TTACTACATCATAGGTTCCCGCACTACTGCCAGTCACGGGGGAAATAGTACATGAGGCGCTGGTAGCACCCGCAATGTCTACACCATCTTTTCTCCATTGATAAGTATCACTTGTGCCGGTAGCAACCACTGAGAAGGTAGCAGTTGAGGCCGCGCCTGTACAAACAATTTGAGTTTGAGGCTGTTGGGTAATAGTTGGTGGGGTAATTACAAAACCATCAGTGTTATAGGCGACGAAACCGATATCACTTTTTCCGCTAGGTTGAAGTACTAATGACACTACAGAAGCTTTATTGGCCGAAGTAATACCAAAGTCTGATAGCCTAAAAGCAGTTAAACGGAGGGGTCGAGTATTATTAGCAGCTAGTCCAGCTGTTATTACCGCCTGGTCACAGGTTACATTTCGTTGTAAATCATAAAAATCAACAAGATAATTTCCAAGTACTTGAACTGAACTCCAGGTAATTACTATTTTGTTACCTACTACTATATTCGAGGCATTGACAAAATACATAGTATCGGTTTTAACGGGGTCGGCATCTGCTATTTGGGTAAATAAAATGTCGGGCTTCGCATCAGCAATAGAATTTACGTCGATACTTTGAATCGGAAAAGTAAGCTTTGCTGTAGATGGGAAATCTATCACCCCTGTTCCTATATCTAGCCCATTAATCCCATCGGTAAGTACATCTTTCATTTTTACTGTTGGTAATGGATTGCTAAATCCATTAGGTACACCATCATAATTGATGGCGAGGCCAATAGCACAGGCTGCTGTAGTTATAGTTCCTGTAACAGAAGTTATTGGTAAACATTTAAAATTACCATTAGTAAAGGACACCGCATTACTTGTTAAAATAGCATTATTAGCACCTGTTGAATAAAGTGTTCCTCCTACTGTAAAGGCTAGTAAATTATGACTGTCGGTAGGTTTAGTAGTATTATTAGTCGTTGTGTTGGTACGCCAGTATCCCCCAAAATCAGTGATGATTTCTGTAACTTGTTGTGCACGTGAAAAAAAACAGGAGAGAAGTAAAAAGGAAAGAGAAAAAGCTGTCTTAATTGAAAAAAAATTAGGTAGTTCTTTCTTTTTTGGTTGTATAGATATTTTCATGTACCGCTTTTTTTAATTTTCTAAAAAAATTAATTAGAGTTAAAATAAAAACGGCGCTAGCTAAATAAAAATTATAGTAACTTTTAAATAACGGCTGATAGGGTTAGAAAAGTAACCGGAGTAACTTGAAAAAATACTTACACGATAGTTGCAGCAGGAACCGATGGAAGTCGAAAACTTCATTTTGTGGTTGATTGTACAAAAGTATGCAGTACCTAACTAAGATTTAGGGTCAATTAGAGGTCAATCACTAAAGATTATTTTTTTGTCTTTCTGCGCCTTGTTGTAAACTCTTACCTTAAGTAAGCTGTATACTACGGCTAAGCCTACTAACAAAAATACACCATCATCAAAAGGCACGTCAGTTACGCCATACAAGGGGCTTTCGTTATCAAAAGAAGGCGGTTGTGCTTTTAATAATGACGGCATAAAAAATATGCACATCAATAAAGCCACTTTACAAATTCTTTTCATGTTTTATGTGTTATGTTAGCCTATTTGGCTAGTTCTGTCATTCTAAATACCAATCCTGGTAAGTATATGAAACGTCAGCATTACGATATTATTTTATTTGGTGTAATTCTTATAGACGTTTTACCATTCAATAAAGCCCATCACCTGCTATATCTTCTGCTAAGTTCAATTTTGTTTGTAGTTAGTACTTTTGTCTTTTTGGAAGAGGAACATACCTTAACTGGATTAAAAACAGTGTGCTATAGAATCTAATGAACAAGAAGTTTTAATTATAACTGGAGCATTGGTTTTTTGGTTTGAAGCAACATTATGGATTACTTAAAAACGTATAAGAGTTTTATTAATAGTCATTATCTGAGTGAAGGGATAAGGATAACGGCAGGTGTGGTTCTTCCTGCACTTGCGTTTAGCTATTTCAATATGTTTGCTATAGGCATCGTAGTGTCCCTGGGTGCGCTTTTCGTTAGCATTACTGATAGTCCCGGACCCGTTCACCATCGCAAAAATGGAATGAGTGTCTGTATCCTTGCCATTTTTATAGCCACTCTTATAATAGGTTTTGCGGTAAAATCTTATTTTCTTCTTGCAATCTTTCTATTTACAGGCTGCTTCTTTTTCTCAATGATTAGTGTTTATGGTGCACGGCCTGGTTCCATCGGAACTGCTGTTATGATTGTAATGACGCTGACGGTTGACCCCAGGCTAAACCTTGATACTCCGTCTAAAGTAATTGTCCATTCTGCCTTATTGGTGGCAGGTGGTACCTGGTATATGTGTTTCAGCATGCTCTTGTACAATTTCCGTCCTTACCGGCTGCTGCAGCAGGCGTTGGGCGATGCGATACAAGCGACAGCACAATATCTCTTAATCAGGTCTGAATTTTATAAAAAAGAGGTAGATTATGAAAATACGTTTAAGCAATTGCTTCAGCAGCAGGCTACCGTTCAGCATAAGCAAAATGAGATGACAGAGTTGCTATTCAAAACTCGCAGCATTGTAAAGGAATCTACAAATATTGGTCGTTCGCTGGTTATGATTCATCTGGATGTAGTGGATATTTTTGAACGAATAATGATGTCGCATCAGCAATACCCGCTTCTGCATCAGTACTTCGATAACACAAACATTCTCAACGATTATTATCATCTTGCCCATGAGTTAGCAAATGATCTCGATGATCTTGGCATAGCCGTTAAAAGTGGAGAACACCTGAGGCCCAGACGCAATCTAAACGAACAAATAAGTAAAATAACAGAAAAACTTGATCAGCTTCGCCTTACCTATCTAAAACCTGATAATATAGAAGGCTTCATAAGCCTGCGAAGAATTTTAGAGAATATTCAAGATTTGGCCGAGCGGCTCGAGATACTACAACAATACACCAATTTTAATGGTGCTTTTAAGAAAAGAAAAATTAAAGGATCAGACTATAAGCATCTTATTTCGTCGCAACAAATTACGCCTGGCCTTTTTTTTAGTAATCTAACGCTTAAGTCAGATAGTTTTAGGCATTCTATGCGTGTAAGCATAGCAATAGTGACCGGATTTGTGGTCGCCGCTGCGCTCAAAATTGGCCACAGTTACTGGGTGTTACTAACCATAGTGGTTATTTTAAAACCAGCTTTTAGTCTTAGTAAACAAAGAAACAGCGACCGCCTTGCCGGCACCTTTTCGGGTATAATAGTGGCGCTTATCATATTGTATCTCTTTAATAACACCATCGTTTTGTTTGCATTTCTAGTCGTCTTCATGGCAGGTGGTTACACTTTTATGCGAACGAATTACTTTATCAGTGTACTGCTGATGACGGTATACCTGCTGATCTTTTACCACCTGCTTAATCCAAACGATTTCAAAATTTTGCTTAAAGACCGTATAGTCGACACCCTTATAGGCTCTTTTATTGCCTTTATAGCCAGTATTTTCTTACTGCCTTCTTGGGAAAGAAAAAAGTTTAAATCTGAAATGGTAACGATGCTTTCAGACGTAAGGGATTATTTTTCTGTTATTGCAGATGCATTTAGCGGAAAACAAATAGATCCGTCCGCAAAACAACTGGCGCGAAAAAATGCGCTCGTTGCGCTGGCCAACTTATCAGATGCTTTTAACCGCATGATTTCTGAGCCAAAGAGGCAGCAGCAAGGTATTGAAACATTACACCAGTTTGTAGTGTTAAACCATATGCTTACTTCTTACATAGCAACTTTGGCGCATTACATTCAAATGCAAACCATTCCATATAGTTCTGTTGATTTTATAAAAGTTTCAGAAGACATTCAACAGCACTTTACTAATGCCATCAGTTATTTAAATGGAGAAGACGTGACAGAAAAAACATTTAGTAATAAGGGTGCATTGCGCAAGCTAAATGAACGGGTAAAGCAGCTAATGCAAAAAAGGGTGGAAGAGTTACAGCAGGGCAAACTTGAAACCGACACCCGAAAACCATTGTTTGACCTGAAGTCTATTGTAGATCAGTTTAACCTGATCTACAACGTAGCCATTGATTTAAATAAAATTACACAGACTCTTAAAATTGAATAAAATTAGTACGGTTTACCGATGAGCATCAGTGGTTGCAGTTTTTGGCGCTCTGCAACCCCCTTTAAAAATTAGCTCTTACAATGCAACAATGAATATCAAAACTATAAGTAAAACGTTTTAATCAATTTGTTAACTTTGATTTTTCCTTGTATAAAGGTGTCACCCCTCAGAGACTTTTATAAAAATGATAAAGAACTACCCCGGAGAATGTTGGAAAGACGTAAAGTTTGATTTTGAATTTACCAATGAGTATCGCCTTGAAGTGTCAAATTTTGGGCGAATAAAAACATTCAACAAACTTTCTAATGGCAACGAGATTAAAGGCTCAATGATACAGGGTTATCGTATCATCCGGCTAAAATTCTTTAAAGCCCGCAATCCAAAGATTCAGGCAAAAATCTCCAGCTACCAGCAACAAATTTTGGCACTGAATCGAAAAATTAAGTTGCTGCGGCAGGAAGAGCCTTCTGCAGAACTGAACGACCCGAACAAGCAGCTCGAGGAGGCAAAAAAGAAACTGGCAAGGCAGTTTAAAGTTGACTCAAAAGACAGAACGATACACTATCATTCGCTGATACATAAATTAGTTGCTGAATATTTTTGTGTAAAGCCTTCTGCCCGGCATACCGTTGTTGCTCATCTTGATTTTGACAAGCTCAACAATAGAAGCAGCAATTTAAAATGGATGACGCCGGAAGAGAATTTTGTTCATCAGCAAAAGAGCCCGCATGTTATTGCTGGCCGGGTAGATCGCAAATTTACTACGCATGCAAAGGTTTCTAAACTAACCGTAACGAAAGTAATGCTGCTAAAAAAGCTGCTCAATGAGGGGAAGCCATTAAGAACGCTGGTTAAGCAATTTAAAATAACCGATACTCAAATCTTACGGATAAAAAGAGGCGAAAATTGGGCCGACATACCAGCAGCCAAATAGCCGCAGATGCTATAGTGCTTAAATGCAAGTGCCACACCAGCGTGTGGCACTTGCATTTAAGACAGGATGCCTGAGCTACTCCTCTTCAATCATTTTTTTCACCTCGTTAATGATTTCACCTTTGGTAATCGGAATGCCCATTACCTTATTGTACCCTTTCGCGTCGACCAGAAACTTGTCGCGAATAATCTTAATCAATTGTCCATTATTGATCTCGGGTACCAAAATGTGGTCGTAA
Organism: Bacteroidota bacterium; assembly: GCA_030948675.1. Lineage (GTDB taxonomy): Bacteria > Bacteroidota > Bacteroidia > Chitinophagales > Chitinophagaceae > Segetibacter. The sequence continues at coordinate 5,305 of JALYZZ010000693.1, forward strand.
TTTTTTAGGATGTCACCCAAATTTCTTGGAAAAGGCCTCACATAACGCAAATGCGCGTGCGC
>JALYZZ010000607.1 GCA_030948675.1 Bacteroidota bacterium
AGTTGATCCCCCTTGGAATAGCCATTTACTTCAGGAAATCCTTTGCCCTTTAGCCTAAAAAATTTACCGCTTTGCGTTCCTGGCGGAATTTTAATTTTAGCTTTTCCATCTATTGTTGGCACCTCTACGTTGGTACCAAATACTGCATCTGGAAAAGTGATAAACAATTCGAACGCAACGTTCAAACCATCTCTATGCAAAGTAGGATGTGCTTCCTCCTCAATCAATATAATGAGATCACCGTTTGCTCCACCTCTTTCACCCGCATTACCCTTTCCACTTAGACTAAGCTGCATGCCTTCCTGTACCCCTGCTGGTATATCCAGGCTTACCATTTCTTCACCATATATACGACCTTCACCTTTACAAACCGGGCATTTTGCAGTGATAGTAGTTCCTTCGCCGTTACAAGTGGGGCAAGTGGTTACTGTTTGCATCTGGCCCAGAAAAGTATTCTGCACCTTTCTCACCTGGCCGCTACCATTACAACTACTGCAGGTTTGCATGCTGCCCTTATCTTTTGCACCTGACCCACTGCACGTATTGCAACTCACATATTTTTTAACCTTGATATTTTTAGTAACACCCTTTGCAATTTCCTCAAAGTTTAGCTTCAGCTTTACACGTAAGTTACTTCCGCGCTGACCAGTTGCCCTTCTGCCGCCGCCGCGGCCGCTTTTGCCACCGCCGCTGCCACCGAAGAAATTACCAAAAATATCGTCTCCAAAAATGTCACCGAACTGGCTGAAAATATCCTCCATGTTGCTTGCATGACCTCCGCCAAAGCCACCACTTCCCGGAGCAAAAGCCTGATGACCATATCGGTCATACTTAGCTTTTTTATCTGCATCACTAAGCACTTCATACGCTTCAGCCGCTTCTTTAAATTTTTCCTCAGCTTCATGATCACCTGGGTTTCTATCCGGGTGAAACTGCATGGCCACCTTACGATAAGCCTTTTTTATTTCGTCAGCACCTGCAGATTTTCCTACGCCAAGTACCTCGTAATAATCTCTTTTTGTTGACATATATACCCCCGCCTCAAAATGAGGTGTTTTAAAATCCTTATTGTACAAATGAACGTAAAAACTATCCGTTTATTATTATTTCAAACTCTTTAGAATCAGCTTATTAAAGCTATGCTCCAACTAACTTAAACATCCGCTACATTTTATTTTACTGCAGCTTACAATTTTCTCTTTCCAAAATCTTTTCATTTACCCACAACAACTTTGGCAAACCGTATAAGTTTATCATTCAGGTAGTAGCCCTTTGTTACCTCATCTACTACCTTACCTTTCAATTCTGGCGTCGGGGCGGGAATTTCCGTAATCGCTTCATGCTTTTCAACATCAAAATCTGTTTTAATGCTTTCCATCGCTTTCAATCCCTTGCTCTGCAAAATTGTTCTTAACTTATTAAAAACAAGTTGAACACCCTCCTTGATTTGTGCCAGATCTGTTGTTGACTGTATTTGTTTTTCTGCGCGGTCACAGTCATCAAGTACATCGAGCATTGAGGTAATAACTTCTTTCCCGGCGGTCTGCATTAATTCTATCCGTTCTTTCGCTGTTCTCCTTTTGTAGTTATCAAATTCTGCAAAAAGCCTTAAATATTTATCCTTCTGCTCTTGCAATTCACTCCTTAATTTTTCTGCCTCACCATCTTCTGTTAGTACATCATTTAGATGCGACGTTCCAGGTATATTATCGTCAGAGTTAATATCAACTCCTTCCATCGATTGGTTGTCGGTTTGCTGTGTTTCTTGATCTGCCATACTTTTCATTTTTTCGCAAAGGTAAAGGTCAAACTCTTTGCCAAAGAGGATTTAAGGTCAAATTGACATTTGTCTATGGTAGTGTTTGCCAGTACGACTGCAAAGGCCGGTAGAACATTTGATGATACGGATACTTGTAAAAACGGTAATCAAAAGATATGTATCAGCGTAAGCAACGGTCGACAGTAGGCGCTGGCTATCTTTGTAACATGGTCAAAGTTTTTTTACAAAAAAAGATTAGTCAAAGAGTTGCAAACGGGCATCCGTGGATATTTTCAAATGAAATTGACAAAATTGAAGGCGAAGTAAAACCAGGCGAGATTGTAGAGGTGTGGCAGTTTGATAAAAAATTTGTTGGAAAAGGATACATAAATCTTAAATCGCAAATTACAATACGGCTACTAAGTCGAGATAAAAACGAAACAATAGATGAAAATTTCATTTTTGAAAAGATACAAACTGCGTGGAATTACCGAAAAACGATTGGCTATACTGAAAACTGTAGATTGGTTTTTGGTGAGGCGGACTTTATGCCTGCACTTATTATTGACAAGTTCAACGATTACTTTGTGCTGCAAACACTTTCGTACGGAATGGAAGTTTGGAAAGCTACTATTGTAAAAGCGCTGCAGTCTATTTTTGAACCAAAAGGGATTTATGAAAGAAATGATGTACCAGTAAGAGAGCTAGAAGGTCTTGAACAAAAGAAAGGATGGCTTACTGCTGCCTCTGATACAAACATCCTTATCAGGGAAAACGGATTACAATTTTTTGTTGACATTGAAAACGGTCAAAAAACCGGCTATTTTCTCGACCAGCAAGACAATAGAAGGGCAATAAAGCATATTGTAAAAGGAGCGGACGTTTTAGGCGTTTTTTCCTATACCGGCACTTTTGAAATACATGCTGCTCATTATGGAGCAAAAAGTGTTTTAGGCCTTGATATTTCAGAAAATGCGGTGCAGCAGGCAACGAAAAACGC
>JALYZZ010000708.1 GCA_030948675.1 Bacteroidota bacterium
CTTCAACCTTGTTGATATTACCTAGAACTCTGCTGCCTGTTGCTTTATGAAAACTTTGTTCCATTTTTCAATTATTTCTTGATAATCGGCTTTCAAAAATACAGATACTTCATTAGCTTCCTTTTTAGTAAGGGGTTCTTTATTTTTATCTTTTTTGAATATTGATGATACAACTCCTTTCTAAATGTAATTCAACTTTTATCTCTCTTTGTTGCATTTGCATGTGAACATGGACAGGTAAGTGATCATTAGAATAAAACCGAAGAATATAGGATAAGTATTGAAAAATCTTAGGCATACAGTACTATATTATAACTTCCCATTCTTAATCTCCTCCACCACTCCCGGGTCTAATAATGTTGATGTATCACCTAAATTTTTCATTTCACCTTCGGCTATCTTACGTAGAATGCGCCGCATAATTTTACCGCTACGCGTTTTTGGCAAACCCGTTACAAACTGAATTTTATCGGGCTTGGCAATAGCGCCAATGATGCGTGTTACTGTGGCCAGAATATCTTTTCTGTTACGTTCGTCGCTGTCCTCGCGACCGTTATAAATTACAAATGCATAAATGCCCTGGCCTTTAATGTCGTGCGGGTACCCTACAACCGCACTTTCTATTACACCAGCGTGCATATTTATAGCGTTTTCAACTTCGGCTGTGCCTATCCTATGTCCGCTTACATTTAATACGTCGTCTACCCTGCCCGTTATTCTATAAAATCCTTCCTCATCACGCAATGCTCCGTCGCCTGTAAAATACAAACCGGGATACGAAGAGAAATAGGCCTGCCTGCAACGTTCATGGTCGCCGTAAGTTGTTCTAAGTATACCAGGCCAGGGAAATTTAATACAAAGATTTCCCGATGCTGTTTCACCTTCTTTCTGCATTATTTCCGCTCCTTTTTCATCTACCAATACAGGCTGTATTCCAGGTAAGGGCAAAGTAGCCCAGCCTGCTCTTGCAGGTGTAATACCAGCGAGGTTGGAAATGAGTATACCGCCATTTTCTGTCTGCCACCAGGTATCAACAATAGGGCACCGTTTCTTTCCGATCTTTTCGTCGTACCAGTGCCATGCTTCTTCATTGATTGGTTCACCTACCGTTCCTAATACTTTCAAACTGCTTAGATCTGCATTTTGCAGAGGCGCATCTCCATAACTCATCAGGCTTCTCAAAGCTGTTGGGGCAGTGTACAAGATGTTTACCTTAAACTTGTCAACAATGTTCCAAAACCGACTCGCATCAGGAAACGTGGGTATTCCTTCGAACATAAGGGAACTGGCGCCAGCACTAAGAGGTCCATACACGATATAACTATGGCCGGTTATCCAGCCAATGTCGGCAGTGCAGAAGTGAACATCACCAGGCTGATACTGAAAAACATTTATGAAAGAATAATTGGTATATACCATATATCCTCCACAGGTATGCACCACACCTTTTGGCTTGCCCGTGCTACCAGATGTATATAATATAAAAAGTGGGTCTTCTGCATCCATCTCCTCTGCAGGAAAATCGTGCAGGTCTAAAGTCTCCACCTTTTTCAACTCGTCCTCGGCCCAGACATCCCGGCCTTTGATCATGCTTACAGGAGTATGAGTGCGGGTGTATACGATTACCTTTTTTACAAATCGAATTCCTATCAGCGCATCAACAATCACACTTTTTAATGGTATGTCTTTGGCTCCTCTATAAGCTCCGTCGCAGGTAATAATATATTCAGCCTGAGCATCTATGAGCCTGTCAGCAATACTCTGTGCGCTAAAACCGCCAAAGATCACACTATGAATAGCTCCTACCCGTGCACATGCCAATACAGCAATTGGCAATTCTGGTATCATACCCATATATAAACAAACCCGGTCACCTTTTTTTACGCCATTGTTTTTTAAAACATAGGCGAACTGGCATACTTTCTCGTACAGCCTTTTGTAAGTTAAAATCCGGTGATGTTCTTCGGGATCGTTGGCTTCCCACAACAATGCAGGCTGGTCGCCCCTGGTTTCCAAATGCCTGTCCAGACAGTTTTCTGTAATGTTGAGTTTGGCACCTTTAAACCATTCAACTTTGGGCTCTGCAAAATTCCAGTTCAACACACTATCCCATTTCTTTTTCCAGGTAAAGTTTTCGGCTACCTCTGCCCAAAAACCTTCGGGGTCTTCAACACTCTGTTTATAGTTGCTTTTGTAATCTTCGAAACTAGAAATTTGATGAGGATATGACATAACAATAATTATAGAAGTGGGTGAGTTTGGCAAACCTATGAAAAGACAAATTATGTGCAAAGAATAATAGCACGGTTTCAAAAAATAGATGTGAAAGATTTGGAAGTGCATAACACCGGTTGTGAAAGTATTTGAACTCATTTTACCAACCGGTACTTACACTCCATTTACTGATTAATATTTCTATAGTTTCAGCAAAAAACTATATTTATGCTTTGCCAGTATAACCATGACTAATAACAACGAAAAGAAAGGCCTTGTTTCCATTATTGCCGCTTCGTCCCTGGGCACTTTAATAGAATGGTATGACTTCTACATTTTTGGAAGTCTGGCTACCATTATATCAACTAAATTCTTTCCGTCAACCAATCCAACGGCTGCTTTACTAAGTACCCTTGCCACCTTTGCCGCCGGCTTTGTAGTTCGTCCGTTTGGAGCGCTTTTTTTTGGCCGGCTTGGCGACCTCATCGGCAGAAAATATACCTTTTTGGTTACCCTTGTTATTATGGGGCTTTCGACTTTCTTAATAGGTTGTGTGCCTGCTTATGAAACCATTGGATTTTTAGCTCCTTTACTTGTTTTATTGCTTCGACTTTTGCAGGGCCTCGCATTAGGTGGAGAATATGGTGGAGCAGCTACTTATGTTGCAGAACACTCACCTGCCAACCAAAGAGGTTTTTATACATCCTGGATCCAGACAACGGCTACGTTGGGCTTGTTTATTTCATTGTTTGTAATCATCCTAACCAAAGGAACTATGGATGATGCCACTTTTAATAACTGGGGCTGGAGAATACCTTTCTGGATCTCCATTATAATGGTAGGCATATCGGTGCTGATAAGAATGAAAATGCAGGAATCTCCGGCATTTGCCAAAGCAAAGGCAGAAGGCAAAACATCTACCAATCCTCTGAAAGAAAGCTTTGGAAATAAGTACAATTTTAAATTTGTCTTGCTTGCCTTGTTTGGAGCAACTATGGGGCAGGGAGTGGTGTGGTATACGGGACAGTTTTATGCCTTAAGCTTCATTCAAAACACGCTTAACATTGACATTAGCCAGGCAAGTAAAATAATGATGTTTGGTTTAGGATTTGGCACCCCGTTTTTCCTGGCTTTCGGTGCGCTGTCCGATAAAGTTGGCAGAAAATGGATTATGCTGCTGGGCATGTTAATAGCAATTTTTAGCTACAGACCCATTTACGCTGCCATGTATGATACGGCAACCCTTAAAAACAAGCAGGAAAATATTTCTTTGCAAAAAATTGAAACAACCGAAACAGCCGATGCAACAAAAGCAGACCAGTCTTTGAAAACAACGGTTACAACAAAAGTTTACACTGACGGAACAAGGCAAAAAGAAACAAAAAAGGAAACAATTTTTACTGGTGCATCAAAAGCAGTTCCACCAACAGATGTAAAAACAACCAGGGCAGTTGAGGTAAATGGCCATTCGTTTTGGCTGCTGGTACTATTGGTATTTATCCAGGTCATATTTGTAACGATGGTTTACGGTCCGATAGCGGCATTTCTGGTAGAGATGTTCCCGGTAAGAATTCGCTACACTTCTATGTCACTCCCCTACCATATTGGCAATGGTATTTTTGGTGGCCTGTTACCGGCAATAGCTACTTTTCTTGCCATCAGGGCTACACAGGCCAACAATGCTGCGGTTAAAGCCGGTACTAAACTACCGTATGACAAACCCTTTCTGGAAGGACTTTGGTATCCTATCATCATCGCTGCTATCTGTTTTGTCATTGGCGCGTTGTATATAAACGACAAAGGCAAAAAAGAAGAATAAACTCAAAATGAATAAAAATGAATAAGCTCAGGAGACTACTTGGTTTACTTTGGATATTGGTTGGGTTGGCCGGAGGATATTACCTGATTGTCAACCAGGCAATTCCCGATTTCAATAGTGACAAAAGCGAAGATCTCATTCCGGCAATCATTTATGCCTTTATTCTAACCCCAATAATTGTTGGCGGCCTTCTTATTTTCGGTAAATATGCCCTTCAGGGAGAGTATGACCAGTAACAAGCAGCATCGTGCAGGTACAAGTATTTGCATTAGCACAGAGAATGAATTTTTAACCTCTGTTTTCTGGACCATTTAAATATTAGTTAGGACCTTAGCCAAATTCTATATGTAGTTAAAATTGCATTTCCTGCCCGCTCATTTCCATCACAAAAAGCTTTGAACAACCGGTAAAGATGAATAGAATTTTAAACTGTAAATTTGCTCCAAATTCATCATTACAAACTGAAACGTCCATTTATAGGTTGGTAACAATAGAAGATGCTGCTAGAACTAATAGCCCGATATTACAAACTTTTATGGCTTGCATTTGCTGCCATCGCTTTTATAAAAATCATTCTTTCATATTCCTTCCATGGAACGCTTGAAGGAGTTAATGGAATTTTATACGCTTTGTTTAAATGGTACGGTGAGGAAGAACAAGAGATGGAAGATTTAGGACCGCGCAGAACGATGATGCGATTTCACAACGTTATCACCCTAATGTTATATGGTATTCTTTTTATGATAGTGATTGCTTCGATCATACCAAAAATTTTTGCAATCTAATTGGCAGGTTATTGAGAAGAAAGCCTGCAAGTTTGCAATAATGTAAAGCAAGTTTAATGTCTATTGTAGTACGTGAGTTAACAAAAATATACGGTGAACAAAAAGCTGTAAATAATATCACTTTTTCAATACAGCAAGGCGAAATAGTAGGTTTTCTCGGCCCTAATGGCGCAGGCAAATCTACGACTATGAAAATGATAACTGGTTATCTTACCCCGGATACCGGTTCAGCTACCGTTAGTAACGTAAATGTTGCAAAAAACCCCATATTAGCCAAAAAGAAGATTGGATACCTGCCAGAAGCAAATCCATTGTATGTGGATATGTACGTGAAAGAGTACCTCGATTTCATAGCAGGCATTCACCAAGTCAACAATAAGAAACAGCGGATAAAGGATGTGATTGAACTGACTGGCCTGGGAATAGAACAACGAAAAAAAATCAGTCAGCTATCTAAAGGGTATAAGCAAAGAACGGGTCTCGCCGCGGCGCTTATTCACGACCCTGAAGTATTGATTTTGGATGAGCCTACCAGTGGACTTGACCCAAACCAAATAATAGAGATCAGAAACGTAATAAAGGAGCAGGGAAGAAATAAAACTGTTTTGTTCTCATCACATATTTTGCAGGAAGTGGAAGCAATTTGCGACCGGGTAATCATTATCAACAAAGGTACACTTGTGGCAGATGACCTTCTTTCAAAACTGCAGCAGTCAAAAGGAAGCGATCGGGTACGAGTGTCGTTTAAAGAGCCGCTGGAAGATGAATGGCTGAAAAGAATACGCGGAGCAACAACGGTAAACAAAGTAGACACCTTTACCTGGCAAATACTTGGAGCAGACACAAACGAGGTAAAAAAGCAATTGCTGGAACTGAGTTTGCATCATAATCTTAATATCGTTTCTTTGCAAACCGAGGGCGGAAGCCTGGAAGAAATTTTTAGAACGCTAACTCGCAGCAAGTAGCGGTGTTTATAAAACTTTTTATATGGGAGTACGAAAATTATACGAAGAAAAGATTGTTGAATTAATTAAAAACATTCCATTTTAAAACCACTTACAAAATATCATTTGCTGATTGTTTTGTCTTAGCTACGGCAAAACTGAATGAAGCAAAAGTTGTAACATCAGATCACCACGAATTTGACGCAATTGATAAAAGCGGAGACCTTCAATTTGAATAGATAAGATGAATAGACAAAATAAAAGTATCCCGATAATTAAGGCGATGCGACAACAGGGTCGAAGAAGGACAAAATGTTGACTTCAAAAAGAAATAAACATAACAACACAACCAACCAGATATGAGCTACATTTCAGACATTCATGCCAGGCAAATTTTAGATAGCCGCGGTAATCCTACAGTAGAAGTAGATGTAACTACTGATAACGGTATTATTGGACGTGCTGCTGTACCTAGTGGAGCCTCTACGGGTATACACGAAGCGGTTGAGCTTCGTGATAATGACAAAAGCACTTACGGCGGTAAAGGGGTTTTGCAAGCAGTAAAAAATGTAAATGACGTAATCGCCGACCCGCTTCTGGGCTGGGCTGTAAATGACCAGGCGGGGATTGACAGTAAACTAATAGAGCTGGATGGTACTGAAAATAAAGGAAATCTTGGAGCGAACGCAATGCTTGCCGTAAGTATGGCTGTTGCAAAAGCGGCGGCGCAAGAAAGCAACCTTCCCTTGTTTAAGTACGTGGGCGGAGTTAACAGTAGTATTTTACCTATTCCATTGATGAATATATTAAATGGAGGAGCACATGCTGATAACAAGATCGACTATCAGGAATTTATGATTGTGCCTGTTGGTGCTGATACTTTTAGTGAGGGTCTTCGCTGGGGAGTAGAAATTTTTCACCAGTTAAAAACAGTATTAAAAAAGAAGGGTTACAGCACAAATGTAGGTGACGAGGGAGGCTTTGCGCCTAATATTCAAAGCAATGAAGAAGCAATCGAAACAGTGTTGATGGCCATCGAAGCTGCGGGATATAAGCCAGGCGAACAAATCGGAATCGCAATTGACGCGGCTACATCAGAAATGTTTAAAGACGGTGTCTACGAATTTCACAAAAGCGATGGGAAAAGATACGCGATTGATGAAATGGTGAATTATTGGGTAGAGTGGGTTAACAAATACCCTATCATCAGCATAGAAGATGGAATGGCAGAAGAAGATTGGGAAGGCTGGAAAAAGCTGACAGATGCGCTTGGTAAAAAAGTGCAGCTAGTGGGTGATGACCTTTTTGTAACGAATACAAAAATTTTGCAAAGAGGTATAAATGAGGGCATAGCCAATAGCATTTTAATTAAAGTAAACCAAATTGGAACTCTCACTGAAACGATTAATGCAGTACAATTGGCTCAGGTAAACGGTTATACAACGATTATGAGCCACCGCAGTGGAGAAACAGAAGACACAACAATTGCTGACCTGGCAGTAGCGCTTAATTGCGGTCAAATTAAAACAGGTAGCGCAAGCCGCACCGATAGAATGGCAAAATATAACCAGCTAATTAGAATTGAGGAAATGCTGGGCGAAAATGCTATTTATCCAAAAGGGCGCTTTAAGTTTCTAAAATAATTTCATAATATTATTATGTAATCGTTAGCTCATGAATTACCTTTATAGCTAACGATTTTTTTTACTATGTCATTTAAAAGATTTCGAAGTATACTTTATTTTTTAAAAAATAAATATATTTCTTCAGTCATCGTTTTTATAGTTTGGATTTCGTTTTTTGATCGCAATGACCTGTGGACGCAGTGGGATAGAAAGAATGAATTGCACAAATTAGAGGTAAGTGCGAGTTTCTATGAACAGGAAATTGCAGCGACGAAGAAAGATCTGTTGGATCTAAATAACAATCCGGCAGTATTAGAAAAGTTTGCACGGGAAAAGTTTTACCTGAAAAAACCAAACGAAGAAATTTTTATAATAAATGACAGTACTGGCGAAAAAAAATGATCTTAATACAATATTTAGGTTTTAGAGCCGTTTTTAATAGGAGGCGATAATACTAAACCGGAAAACATTTCTTTAAAGCATGCCACAATACACAACAGAGGAATTAATACAGTACTCGTACGGGGAAACAACCGCAGAAAAAACGCAGGCAATAGAGAAGGCATTAGCGACTGACTGGAACCTGAAAGAAAAACTTGGGGCTTTGAAAGAATCGATGCAGCATTTGGACACGGCTTTAACAAGTCCGAGAGAGGAATCGGTAATGGCCATTCTTAACTATGCAAAAAAAACATCGGTAGTAGAACAACCATAGCACTGCTTTTCAAAAAACCTAACCCGTATCTTTGTTTGTAGTATATGACTACGAAAGAGAGATACGGGTTTGTTATTTCCTACTTTTCACAACATGCACCTAATGCAGAAACAGAGCTAATCTTCGATAATCCATTTCAATTACTGGTGGCAGTTGTTTTATCTGCTCAGTGCACTGACAAAAGGGTGAACATGACCACCCCTGCTATATTTGCAAAATATCCCACCGTATATGACTTAGCGAAAGCATCTTATGAAGCGCTCTTTAGCATTATAAAAAGCATTTCATACCCTGGTAATAAAACCCGTCATTTGATTGGAATGGCAGAGATGCTGGTAGACAAATTTAAAGGAGAGATACCTCTGACAGTTGAAGAACTGATACAATTGCCAGGCGTCGGTCGAAAAACTGCAAACGTTATTACTTCTGTAGTCGACAACCAACCTAATATGGCTGTCGATACCCATGTTTTTAGGGTCGCTGCCCGTATCGGTCTCACAAAAAATGCAAAAACCCCGCTGGCAGCAGAACGACAACTTATTGAACATATACCTAAAGAACTAATATATATAGCACACCACTGGTTAATACTACATGGCAGGTATATATGTGTAGCGCGAACGCCAAGATGTGAAGAATGTGGCTTGAAACCTGTCTGTAAATATTTTAATAGTAGCAAAAAAGATTTAAAAAACTAATAAAAGTTTCAAAATCGCGTTTCTTTTTAAGGACTACAGAAATTTCTTATGAAAGCCTTAAAAACCATTCTTCTATTATTTCTATGTAATTTTTTTGCCGGAAATCTATTTAGCCAATACTACTATTATAACGACAAATATTATAATACCGACTTCCTTTATGAATTTGGCATAGGAGTAGGAGTAATGAATTGCATTACAGATATTGGCGGTGCAAATACTGATAATCCAAAGTATTTTAACGAGATAAGGCAGAAAAATAACAACTTTAGTAAGAGCGTTTATGCAGCAGTTACTTATCAGGGCATTATTGCAGCAAGGCTGGAAGGAACTCTTGGAATGATAGAGTCTGCAGACAGCACTATAACAGGAAAAACAAACAACCTAATTTCTAAGTACGTTAGAAACCTAAGCTTTAGAAGCCCTATTTCTGAGCTTACCTTAACCACAGAATTTCACCCACTGCAACTGCTAAATTTCGAGCTTGTACCGTTTGTATCTCCTTATATTATTGCAGGCGTAGGCTGGTATCACTTCAACCCGCAAGCGAATCTTAATGGTAAATGGATTGATTTACAGCCTTTGCATACAGAGGGGCAGGGATTTAGTGAGTATCCTGACCGAAAACCCTACAGCCTTTCACAGTTCAACATACCAATGGGTGTAGGAATACGCTACGAGATGACAGGATTATTTAATCTAAGGCTTGAATTTATTCATCGAAGACTCTTTACTGACTATCTTGATGATGCCAGCACAAAAAAATATGTTGATCCTTCGCTGTTTGCAAAATACCTGGCTCCGGCTGATGCTGCCAATGCAAGAGCATTATACAACAGAAGCCTCGACGGCTCCATCCCTATCTACAGAGGTCATTCTGAAAACAACGATGCCTACATGTCGATATCAGTAAAGCTGGGTGTTGTTTTAGGACGGCAAAGTACCGGAAATAGTACGGGAACAAGACAGCTAAAATGTGCCTTTTAAGCAAGAGTAAACTGCAAAAAAAACCCTCCGTTTTGGCGGAGGGACAACAACTAAAAACACAATCTAAAAAAACTCATACCAGTTCACCAACCGGTACGAATTGCACCTCACATTAATCTGGTTTTTTACCGTCTAAAAAAGTATTAATCGAACTAATTTGACCTTTGTCATTTTCATCGGGCTTAACGGTGTACTTGCTATAAAAATTTTCAACGGAAGTAAGTGTGTTACCAAAAAGCTCCATATTACGACGGATGTACGCGGGTACGGAGTCAAACTCGGTGCTTGCATCGGCAGTATTCATATTGAAGGATAAGTTACGTAACTTTTGAATCCTCTCCTGTGCCCTGCGTTTTTGGTCGTCTGCATCGTCTTGCATTGCAAGATCCTCTACAGACGGAGATGTTGCGCCTCCAAATTTACTTACTTGCTGTACATCCGCCGGTTCTGGAATTTCGTCCTTCATTACCAGTTTCATCTCGAGCTCCGGTTGCTCGGGAATTTGCGGTTTTGAAGGCTTTGCTTCCATAGGATTAGACTGAGTATCTTCAGACCCGGCCTCCGCGTAAATATTGGAGGGTCTGGAAAGAAAGCTTTGACCAGTAATGGCATTTGCTCTATTGTCGTTTGGTTGCGGCTGTTGTTGCTGATATTGTGGACTTACCGGCTCAGTTATTTCCGGCTTCAGTTCAAAACGGTACACAGGTCCTTCACTTGTCTGTAAAACTTCAGGTTGTTGTGCTACCGGCTGCTCTTGTGCCTGCTCCTTATAATATTGCTGCGCCGGCTGGATAACAGCAGGAGCTGTATTTGGCACCTCAACCATTGTAGGCGCATAAGGGTCTTTATCTTCTAACGGCAACACCGGCTGAGTATATTGTTTTTTTTCTTCTACATTGGTCGAAGACAAATGAAGCACTATTTTTTCTTCCAACTTTTTTTCTTCTTTTGGCTTTGGCGTGGGCTTGAAAGGATCTTTGTGCTCAAACCCAGTTGCAATAATAGTCACGCCAATTTTATCGCCGAGTGTTTCATCGAAGCCAATGCCTTTAATAACATCTGCATCATCCCCTGCCTGTTGACGAAGATAACTCATTATAGTGTCCTCCTCATCCATGGTGATTTCGTAGTCGCCTTCGGCGGAAGTAATGTTTACAAGTATCCATTTTGCTCCCCGGATCTCGCTATCGTTTAATAATGGCGAGTTCACTGCATCTTCAATAGCCCGTTGTGCCCTGTCTTCACCATCCGCCTGGGCACTTCCCAATATAGCAACACCGCCATTTCGCATTACCGTGCATACGTCAGCAAAGTCAACATTTATCTGTCCGTTGCTGGTGATTACATCGGTAATACATTTTGCAGCAGTAGCCAGAATATCATCGGCTTTACTGAAGGCCTCCCTTACTTTAAGATTGCCATATTGATGTCGCAGTTTGTCATTGCTAACAACAAGAAGTGTGTCTACGTTGTCTCTCAATTGTTGAATACCAGCTTCTGCATGACGCATACGCTTTGGACCTTCGTTAGTAAATGGAGTACTTACGATACCAACTGTCAACACTCCAAGATCTTTGCAAATCTTTGCAATAATTGGCGCACCGCCTGTACCCGTTCCACCCCCCATGCCAGCAGTGATAAACGCCATTTTAGTAT
>JALYZZ010000007.1 GCA_030948675.1 Bacteroidota bacterium
GGTTTAACCCATCTGGGTTTAACTGCAAACTTTTAGTTTCTAACAAATGACACGGCTATTCGCTTACCACTTCGCTATCAGCTTCAAGTTCAACAGCCGCGGGGTAAGCCTGTTGGGAAGCGTAAAAACATTGTTTGCAAAGTCTTTAATAAGTAGGTAGCTGATGGTGTTGGATCTGTCAATCAAATTAAAAATTTCAAGCGTTGCCCAAATGTTTTCGAAGCTTTTAAAAGGACTGTGGCTGCGCCGGTTTGACTTATCACTATCTAGTAGAAGCGCACTAAAGCCGAGGTCGACGCGAATATATGGATCAATCACCAATCCGTTTCTGTACTTAACACTTCCCGGAATATTGTATGGAAGATTGCTTCCATACAACGTGTTTAAGTACACTTTGAAGTTTTTGTTGGTACTCAGGTAATCCTGAAAAAACATTCCAAAGGTGATCATCCTGTCAGTAGGCCGGCGCAGATATCCAACATTTACTAAAGTGCTGTCTGTCGGTTTATTCTGGTCGTTGAGCTTGTAGTTGTAATAATGGTCATCTGCCAGGTCTTCTCGTGTACGCATGAATCCCAGGCTAATCCAACTTTCTGCATCTTTTACAAGCTCTCCAAAAAGTCTTACTTCTGCGCCGGTCGCGTATGCTTTCGCCATATTTTCTCCAAAATATCGGAGCCTTACATTATCGATATCGTATGGAACGACGTCAGACATTGCCTTGTAATATAGCTCGGTCGTAATTTTTCCGGGTCTTTGCAATAGCCTGATGTTGTAGTCAAATCCTGCACTGATCTGCCAGCTTTTTTGCGCCTTCAGCTTTGGATTGATGCTGCCATCGTAACGGCGAAGCTCCCGGTAAAAGGGCGGTTGATCGTAAATGCCTGCAGAGCCGCGAAAAATGATATCTTTTTTCAAACTTTTTGGTTTGAAAGAAAATCCTGCACGGGGGGACAACAGAAATTCATTGTTTAAGGTATTGTAATTATAGCGCAGCCCCACTTGCATTGTAACTGCAGCAGAATCTCTTAATTGAATATTATCCTGAACAAAACCACTAATGCGATTAATGCGAAGGTCCGCGCTATTTTTTAAAACCTTATTTAAGCGCAACAGGTTAGGAGAGTAGGGAAGTGAATAACCTGCCGAGTCGTTATACTCCCATTCATTTAATTTGTCTTTTACTTTTTGTGTTTCTATGCTGTTGCCAAACTGTATAAAGTGTTTGCCTTTGTCGATGCTGCCTTTTAAAGATGCATTGTACACCTGTATATTTAATTGATTTCGGCTATAGTTCTGGTAAATTCCCGCGCCGAGTGGGTTAACAATCATTCCATAACTTGCCTGGTTCTTATCAAAGTTTCTTTCGCCAAAAAGGTAAGCGCCGGTTATATCAATGTTTTCCGCCTCATCATTTTCAAACCTGCTAAGCATGCCTTTAAGTCGCAGGTTTTTTCTTTGTTGCCAGGTTGCAGAAAGGCCAATCATATTTGTCTGGTAAGCATCTTTCTCCTGTCCCTGAAAGGCAATATCAACTGCAATGTTTTGTGAAAATAACGGTGAAAAAACAGCAGAAGACATTTTGCTTTCCTCAGGAACAAGAGTGAATTTACTTTTTGAAAAATTCGCCAGTACCTCAAACAGCCACTTACTATTTGGCTGGTAAGTAACAAGCCCCTGGACATCTGATGACGAAGGGATATAATTTCCTTTCGTTTCCTGGCTGCTTACAAGGTTTCTGTTACTGCGGTTACGAAAACCAGCCAGGTAGGTCAATTTGTTGTTTATAGAAGTGCCTTCAAGGTGCAGACCTTGCTCAAGCAAGCCAACATAAGCAGAGCCGGCAAACTTCCTGGGTCGCCTATAAGTAATATCAAGCACACTACTCATTTTGTCGCCATACTTTGCCTGAAAGCCACCATTGTAAAACTTTACATTTTCGGTCATTTCGGGGTTTATGAAACTTAAGCCTTCCTGCTGACCGCTACGCACCAGGTACGGACGGAAGACTTCGAAATCATTTACATAAATAATGTTTTCGTCGTAGCTGCCACCGCGTACATTATACTGGCTGGTAAGCTCGTTATTACTTCCGGTAAAAATCTTTATCAGGCTTTCAATATTACCAAGAGGCGAGGGGTTTAACATTGCCACGTTTGGGTCTATATTTATTCTTCCCGCTTCGGTTCGTGGCCGGTTGTCTTTAATGGTCACACCTTCTAATACGTTTTGTTGCGGTTGAAGTTGTACGGTTATTATTTCGTTTTCACCTTCCGCTAAGTTGAAATTTCGCTGTGCACTTCTATAGCCGGTAAAAGAAAAAACAAGCGCAAGTGGTCTTCCGGAAGTAACATAGATAGAAAACTTGCCGGAGTCGTTGGTCACTGTTCCTTTTTCTTTACCCAGAATGCTAATGTTTACGTGAAAAAGAGGCTTGTCATTTTCATCCGTTACTTTGCCTGAAATGGTGGCTCTTTTACTTTGTGCAAAAGCCGAAATAGTACACACAACAATAAAAAGCAGCAGGCTGATCGGTTTCATTATTCCGTCTGATTATAAGGGTTCAAGATACAACTTGCTTTCAATTTACCGATTGACCTGTTATGTATGGATACGAAATTATCCGTCGTCACTAACCTCTCACCGTTAATATTACACCTAACAATATCGTTTTTTCCGTTCTTTGTTTTATCAAACTTTTTTTGCCTGTACAAAGCAATTTTCATAATGTACCTGGTTATTTTCTCGTCGTATGTACTGTTTACACGAGTGCCAGATTATTTTGAGGGAGAATTTATAAAGGGCGTTGTTTCCAAAGCAACTTTTTTATCAAAGACAAATAGCCCTGAAGTAATTATTGATTATCATGTTGGGAGTGAGAGGTTGCAGTACAAAACAGATACCTCGTTCCTTACGTCTTATAAACCGGGGCAAGTAGTGACTATTATTTACAACCCTGCTAAGCCGGCCGTTTCCAGCATTTATGCTTTTATAGGTTATTGGATTAACTGGCGTGAATTACTGCTTACTTCAGCCTTTTTTATCATTCTTTTTATAGCTGCAAGATTTATAACAGGTATAAATACCACAAGTAATTTACACAAGGTTATAGAGAAAAAGAAACGAAAGTATGATGATTAGCAAGAAGCTATTTCTAATAACTCAATCGAATAACAAGTGCCCAATTGTTGCTTATAACCAAAAATTATAGAAGCCGCGGAGGCTGCACCTACCCGCGCATATTCAGTAAGTAAAAAAGAAAGGGCATTCCTGCCGGAACGCCCTTTTTACCCTGCTTGCATAAACCATCAACTTAAACCAATAAACAAGAAACTATTTTAATTGCAATTATTTTTAACCTGGTTTATAATAGACCAGTCAAAGTTTATTAGGTTTAAATAAAGGAGTCGGGTTTTTTAATATTTACTGAAATTTTTTAAATCCTCCTTCTGAGAAAATAAATAGTCGTCCGCTTTGCTTGTCAACATCATTTTTTCGCCTTACTTGCTGTAAAACGAGGATTAATTGAAGACATCAGACCATCATACAGCAGCATGGCGATTAAAAGCATTGTTTGGAGGATCAATAGGCAACTTGGTTGAATGGTATGACTGGTATGTTTATTCTGCTTTTGCCTTGTATTTTGCGCCTGTTTTTTTTCCTAAACAAAATTCTACTGCACAACTTTTAAATACTGCAGCTATTTTTGCCGTTGGCTTCTTGATGAGGCCTGGTGGCGGCTGGCTTTTTGGCAAGATTGCCGATCAAAAAGGGCGTAAGCTTGCAATGACTCTATCGGTGCTAATGATGTCTTTTGGTTCGCTGCTTATTGCGGTTACACCTTCTTTCAATACTATCGGCATTTTTGCACCCGTTTTGCTATTAACCGCCCGGTTGCTGCAAGGCTTGAGTGTAGGCGGGGAGTATGGTACTTCGGCTACTTATTTAAGCGAAGTAGCTACTGCTAACAGACGGGGCTTTTATTCCAGTTTTCAGTACGTAACGCTTATAGGTGGCCAATTGGTTGCATTAGGCATACAGGTGTTGCTGCAAAGAGTATTTTTATCAAAAGTGCAGCTTAACGAGTGGGGTTGGCGGATACCTTTTGCAATAGGCGCCATGCTTGCTTTTGTAGCTTACTATATGCGGTTGCACCTGGAAGAATCTAATTCGTTCCGGCCGACCGAAACGCAACGGAAAGAAAGAGGTTCTCTGAAGACTTTATTTCACCGGTATCCGCGTGCAGTAGTTACTGTAGTGGGTCTTACGCTTGGTGGCACACTTGCGTTCTATACTTATACCACGTACATGCAGAAGTTTCTGGTCAATACGGTCCATCTGACCAAGGAACGATCTACCATCATAACATTTTGGCTGATGCTTATTTATGCTGCTCTACAACCCCTTTTTGGATGGGTTTCTGACGTGTACGGTCGCAAGCCCCTGCTTATTGGCTTTGGTGTTTTAGGAACTATTTTTACTGTGCCTATTTTAACCAGCTTAAGTCATACCACTTCTGAAGTGCAGGCCTTCTTTCTTATACTTGCTGCACTTATCGTTGTAAGTGGTTACACGTCAATATGTGCAGTGGTTAAAGCCGAAATGTTTCCTGCAGAAGTTAGGGCGCTGGGCGTAGGCTTACCTTACGCGATAACTGTGGCAATATTTGGAGGCACGGCTGAATATATAGCTTTGTATTTTAAAAATGAGGGTCACGAAGCATGGTTCTACTGGTATATCACTGCCTGTATTTTTATATCCCTCATCGTATATATAGCTGTAAAAGACACGAAACAATCATCGTGGATGGACAAGGAAGTAACGGAATAAAATATTTGTTTCTACGGTAGTTGCACTGATATGAATTGGCGTACGGTGGTAACTTTTTAACATGGACTTTTATACCATTTTTATAGAAACTGGTCAGGTTGGTTATCCTATCATAAATCTTTTTAGAAGGCATGCTATCGTTTCACCATATTACTGATCTAAACGTTAAGCTGGCAGGTGAAATAAAGCTGTTGTACGAAAGAAGTTTTCCACTTCGTGAAAGACGAACCTGGGAGGAGTTAGTACGCTTGTTGGAAGAGCCCGCAATGTCTTTAAAAGCAATAGCAAACGAACAGCAATTTATAGGACTTGTAGTGTATTGGCAGTTTGAAGAATGGTTGTACCTGGAACATTTTGCAATTGTACCGGAGCTTAGAGGTCAACAGTTTGGAAGAAAAGTTATAGAATGCTTATTGCAAGAAAGTTTTGGCAAATTAATCCTGGAAACAGAACCTTCAGAAAGCCAGGACAGTGTCAGAAGAATTGCATTTTATGAAAAGTGTGGCTTAAATATAATTCCATATCCTTATCAACAGCCTCCATACAGGCGAGAGGAATTATCTTTTCCAATGCTACTAATATCATCAACACAGTTGAACCAAAATCAGTACGAGCTTATAGCAGCATTAATTAAGGAAAGGGTTTATGATCGGTTTTCAGATTAGTTGAAAGGACATTAGTGACATAGCTTTCGGCACATCTGATAGCGATCGTTTATTTTAATAATCAGCGAGGGCGTATTAACTATTGCATCTTAAAGTCTTACTATCTTAAAAATATAAATTGGTGGATCGAAGTAAGTATCATCTTCCGGCCTGTTATAAATTGTTCTTACGATATCCATTCCTTTTACCACTTTTACAAAGGCCGCATACACTTCTCGGTCAGGGTTATTAATGCCGCCAAAATTAAAGCCAGGCTGATTGCCAATACAAATAAAAAATTCGGTTGAGCCGGTGCCAGGTTCAAGACGCGCAAGCGAAATGGCCCCATCTGTATGCAAAATCCCCGTTTGTTGTGTTGTCTCGTGCTGGATGTGTTGAATATTAGCTGGTTTGTTTTTTGTTCTGTAAATACCACCCTGAATAAGTTCGGCTTTATATGCGTCAGAGGGCTGGTTATCACGGTTCAGCACCCGGTAAAAGGTGGCATTTTTATAATAGCCAGAATCGATAAAAGATAAAAAAGCAGCTACG
>JALYZZ010000009.1 GCA_030948675.1 Bacteroidota bacterium
ATGTGGATGTTGTATGCAGGGATAATTTTACACGGGGTTTGTTACGACTTTTTCTTTGTAACGGGACAGGTTTATACAAATGACGTAGCAGGTGAAAAAAACCGTTCTTCCGCCCAGGGAATGATCACATTAGCAACTTATGGTGTGGGCATGTTAATCGGTTTTTGGGTAGCCGGATTGGTGGCTGAAAAATACACAGTGCCGGGAGGCCATTTGTGGAAAAGCATTTGGTTGGTTCCTGCAGGGATTGCATTGGTAGTATTTCTCCTGTATGCTTTTCTTTTTAAAGAAGAAGAAAAGAAACCAATTACCGAAGCCCAGGCAGAGACAGGACTGGCTACAAGCCCGGTCACTTAGAATGATTAACGCAAGCGAATGACCTTGAAGGCATCAGAGTTGGTTGATTACTGTGATAAAAAAATAAAAATTGGAAGGAACAATAAAACATTCCGTTTGTTACTGGACCTATAATTTTCTTTCGCTGGAAGAACTTTGCATATGCGTAAAAGAAATAGGGTTTACTGCAATTGATCTGGTAGGTCCGCAAGGGTGGAACACATTGAAGAAACACAACTTGTATTCTTCTATGTGCAACGGGGCGGAAATAAGTTTAACTGAAGGCTGGAACGACAAGCAATACCATTCGACCCTCATAAAGAACTATACAGATTATATCAACCTGGTAGCTAAGGCCGGTTATACAAATCTGATTTCTTTTAGTGGAAACAGGAAAGGTATGTCCAATGAGGTCGGATTGAGAAATTGCGTGGAAGGATTAAAGCAAATACTTTCAATTGCTGAAAAAAAAGGGGTGGTGATACATATGGAGTTGCTTAACAGTAAAATTGATCACCCTGATTATATGTGCGACTTATCAGCGTGGGGAGTAGAATTATGCAAAAGAATAAGTTCGGACAATTTTAAATTGTTGTACGACATCTATCACATGCAGATTGATGAAGGAGATGTAATAAGAACGATTCAAAACAATCACCAGTATTTCGGCCATTATCACACAGGCGGAGTACCGGGAAGAAATGAACCTGATGACAACCAGGAACTGAACTATCCCGCTATTATGAGGGCATTAAAGCAAACGGGGTTTAACGGTTACGTTGCGCAGGAGTTCATATCTGTTAACGAAGACAAAGTCGCGTCGTTGGCAGAGGCGTTAAAAATTTGTCGTGTATAAAAATTATTACACTTAATTTTATACAGGCTTATATTTCAATAAATATTTCAATATTTTTTCCATTATAAATTTATAATAATTACGATTGCTATGGCAAATAACACTTATGATGCTATTGTAGTAGGCTCAGGTATTAGCGGAGGTTGGGCTGCAAAAGAACTAACCGAAAAAGGGCTAAAGGTCTTAATGCTTGAACGGGGATTTGATATAGAACACATCAAGGATTATGCTGATACAAACAAACCTGCGTGGGAATATCCGCATCGTGGCGGGCGAACGCAAAAGATGATCGACGACTACCCCGTATTAAAGAGGGATTACCCTTTAAACGAACGCAATTTGTCTTGGTGGGCAGTTGAGAAAGACAGTCCTTATATTGAAAAAAAACCATTTGGATGGTTTCGCGGCTATCATACCGGTGGTCGTTCTTTAATGTGGGGTAGACAAAGCTACCGACTAAGCAACCTTGATTTTGAAGCTAACTTAAAAGATGGCATTGCCATCGACTGGCCTATTCGGTACGCCGATATTGAACCCTGGTATACTTATGCTGAAAAGTTCGCCGGTATTAGCGGATCAAAAGAAGGGTTGCCACAATTACCGGATGGGCATTATCTGCCGCCAATGGAGATGAACATTGTGGAACAAACTGTTGCTAAGAGAATAAAAGAACATTACAATAACAAAAGAACGATGTTTATTGGCCGTACTGCCAATCTTACCCAAGCAATCCCCGGAAGGCCAAACGCCTGTCAGTTTAGAAACATCTGTTCAAACGGTTGTCCTTTTGGAGGTTATTTTAGCACGCAGTCATCCACACTACCTGCTGCCAATGCCACAGGCAATTTAACGCTGAGGACTTTTTCGATAGTTACAGATGTGATCTATGATAAAGACACAAAAAAAGCAAAAGGCGTAAGGGTAGTAGATGCAAGGACCAATGAAGCAATGGAGTTTTTTAGCAAGATTGTTTTTTTATGTGCTTCCACTTTTAACTCTACCACAGTATTAATGAGAACAGCCACAGATCTATGGCCCGAGGGATTAGGAAGCAGTAGTGGTGAGTTAGGACACAACGTGATGGACCATCACTTGAAACTGGGTGCCAGCGGTTATATGGATGGCTTTGAGGACAAATACTATTCGGGTTTCAGACCCAATGGAGTTTATGTCCCTCGCTTTCGAAACCTTCCGGGTGATGAAAAAAGGAGTTATATCCGGGGCTTCGGATACCAGGGATCTGCAAGCCGCGAGGGTTGGTCAAGACAGGTTGCAGAACTAAGTATAGGTGCTGATTTAAAAGAAGCTTTGGGAGAGCCAGGTAGATGGAACATGGGCATTGGGGGATTTGGTGAAATGCTGCCTTACCACGATAATAAAATCTCTCTGTCAAAAGATAAAAAAGACAAATGGAATATGCCTGTTCTTGAGTTTGATGTTGAATTTAAAGACAATGAAAAGAACATGCGAAAAGACATGGTAAGCGACGCTGTTGAAATGCTGGAGGCTGCCGGAGTTAAAGAAGTAAAAGGCCACGATGAAGGTTGCCAGCCAGGTTGGGGAATACATGAAATGGGTACTGCAAGAATGGGCCGAGACCCAAAAACCTCTGTACTAAATAGCAATAACCAGGTTTGGGACTGCAAAAATGTATTTGTAACAGATGGCTCTTTCATGACATCAGCATCGTGCGTAAATCCGTCGTTGACGTATATGGCCATGACTGCCAGGGCTGCGGATTTTGCAGTGAAGGAACTAAAAAAAGGAAATATATAAGTTTCATTTTTCTAATTCCACAACCCAGTATAAATAACAGCAAAAACCTTGGACAATTATTTTTAAACTTTTTTTAAGATGAACAGACGTGAACTTTTAAAAATGATCGCAGCCGCTACCGGCTCGGTAATGATTGGTGGAGAATTTTTATTGTCAGGATGCAAGGCAAACAGCGATGCTGCGCCTGTAGCGTTTACACCTGAACATATTGCTTTTTTAGATGAAGTAGCAGAAACGATTATACCACAAACAAATACAGCCGGTGCTAAAGCTGCAGGTGTAGGGCGCTTTATGACCATAATGGTAAATGATTGTTACACAAAAGACAACCAGGAAATATTTCATAATGGGATGACGACGTTGAATGATGAATGCAAAAAGTTGCACAACGTAGACTTTATGAAGGCTACACCTGAGCAGCGCAAACAATTGCTGATAGCTGTTGATAAGGAAACAAAAGCATATGTAAAAAAGCAGGCAGATGAAGCCAATATCCAGAGACAAAAAGAAAAACAAGGCCAGGACAAAAGCGTCGATGACTTTAAAAAACAAATACTGCCAAATCACTACTTTCAACAACTAAAACAACTTGCCATCTTTGGTTATTTCACCTCTGAAAAAGGCAGAACTGAAGCCTTAAGATATACGCCGGTACCAGGCAAATTTGAAGGCGTGATTGACTACAAAAAAGGAGATAAAACTTTTGCAGGACTAACGTAGCCCTGCACCCACCGCTACAAAATGGAAGAAGATGTTGTACCGATGTTTTCTTCCATTGCATTTCAAGCCATTTGACACATTCATTTCTGACCTTCATTTACTACGGAAAATAGTTAAAAGATGACAGAGAAAAAAGAGATTATCCCAACAATCAAGTCGAGGAGAGATTTTATAAAAAATAGCGCCGTTGCAGCAGCGGGTTTTGTCATTATTCCGCGGCACGTGTTGGGTGGAAAAGGTTTTATTGCTCCAAGCGACAGGCTTACCATTGCAAGCATTGGCGTAGGCGGAAAAGGAGAAAGTGATATCGCCAACTTCTTTAAAAGCGGTAAAGCGGACATTGCTTACTTGTGTGATGTTGATGAAAAACGATCTGCCAAAACTGTGAGCAATTTTCCAAAGGCGGAAGTTTACAAAGACTGGCGCCAAATGCTGGAGAAAGAATCAAAAAACTTTGACGCCGTCTCAGTTTCCACGCCAGATCACAATCATGCTGTTGCAGCTTTGTCAGCAATGCAGCTTGGCAAGCATGTATATGTACAAAAGCCACTGACCCACGATCTGTACGAAGCACGCGTACTTACCAACGCTGCAAAGAAATACAAGGTGGTGACCCAAATGGGAAACCAGGGTGCTTCAAACGATGGAGTCAGACAAATGATGGAATGGTACGACGATGGTATCATCGGAAACGTGTACACCATTTATTCGTGGACGAACAGGCCAGTGTGGCCACAAGGTATTCCCTGGCCCACTACTAAGGCAGAAGTTCCTAAAACATTAGACTGGAACCTTTGGTTGGGAACCGCTCCACAAAAAGATTATGTAGAGAAACTAGTCCCTTTTAACTGGCGTGGATGGTGGGATTATGGTACAGGGGCTCTCGGAGATATGGGTTGTCACCTGCTTGAAGCCCCGTTCCGGGTGTTAGACCTTCAATACGTATCAGACGTACAGGCAAGTGTTGGTACAGTGTACGTGGATGAGTTTAAACAAGGTTGTTTTCCTGAAAGTGTTCCTCCATCTAGCCATGTTACGATGACCTTTCCCAAAACTGCCAAAACAAAAGCACCTGTTACCGTTCACTGGATGGACGGAGGTATTCAACCGGAACGACCCGAAGAGTTAGGCGCAAATGAAATGTTTGGAGATGGAGGAAACGGCACTTTATTTATTGGCACCAAAGGAAAAATGATGTGCAGCACATATGGAGCTAATGCAAGATTATTGCCTTTGACAAGAAATGCTGAAGTAAAAGTGAAACAAAAATATCCCCGAGTACCCGGCCAGGCCGAGGGACATTATGCGCAGTGGGTAGAGGGGTGCATTGCTGGTTATGGCAAAACGCAGCTCAGTTCTCCATTTGAAATTGCAGGACCTCTTACCGAAGCTTTGTGTATGGCTAACCTTGCCATTAAAGGATATGACATTCGCACACCGCGAACTACCGGAGCTGGCTTTAACTATCCCGGCAAGTATATTAAGCTATTGTGGGATAATCAAAATATGAGAGTAACAAACTTTGATGAAGTAAATCAGTTTGTTCGCCGCAAATACAGAGAGGGCTTTACTGTCAGAGAGTTAGTCTAGTGAGGAGGAGGCGATGAATTTATATTGGTTGCACGTAATAATACCGCAGTTACCAAACTTATAAAGCATGAAATAACGATCTAAATACACCATCAAACATTTACTGCGATTACAGCCTGTTGCAACAACAGAAGCGGGAAATTAAATTCAATAATAACAAACAGATATGGATATAAAACGGAGGGAGTTTTTAAAGATTGCAGGAACGTTTGCTTCGGGAGTAGCCTTTACAGGCGTTGCAACTCAATTAGCGGGTTGCAGCACAAGCTCAAGATTAAGTGGTAAAAACAATACGTTTGGTCTACAGTTGTATAGCCTTCGAGACGACATGCCGAAAGATCCGAAAGGGGTTTTAAGACAGGTTGCTTCGTTTGGATACAAACAATTAGAAGGCTTTGAGGGACCAAAAGGTATCTATTGGGGAATGACAAATACCGAGTTCCAACGATTTACCAGCGATCTTGGAATGCAAATGATATCAAGCCATTGCAACTGGAACCAAAACCTGGAGAAAAAAGCTGATGAAGCTGCGGCAATAGGAATGAAGTGGCTGATATGCCCTTCCCTTGGAGGACCAAAAACTTTGGATCGTTTTAAAAAGGCTGCAGAAGATTTTAATAAGGCAGGTCAAATTTGTAAACAACGAGGTATTCGCTTTGCTTATCATAACCACGACTATTCTTTCAAAAAAGTAGAAGGGCAATTTCCGCAGGACATTCTAATGCAGAATACAGATAAAGACCTTGTAGATTTTGAATTGGATATGTATTGGATAGTTGCAGCAGGCGAAGATCCGAAAGCATGGTTTCAAAAATATCCGGGACGATTCAAATTAGGCCATGTAAAAGATCGCGGAGGTAAAGAAACTACCACCCTAGGTAAGGGAAATATCGATTACCCTACAATACTAAAGGAGGCAAAAAAAGGTGGAATGGAGTACTTCATAGTTGAGCAGGAACAGTACGATGGAACTACCCCCCTTGCTGCCGCCAGGGACGACGCCGACTACATGAAGAGGTTGAAAATTTAGAACCAGGGCTTGCGTGCAGACTTCTTTTTTAATATAAACTAACCTTTTTTTGATTTTAATAAGATCATCGACAATGAAGAAAATTACTCTTTTTATCCTGCTTATATCTGCCCAGGCAGTTATATTTACAGTAGCATTAGCAGTACCACCAGCAAAAAACTCCGCCTATTTTGTACTAAGAGTTTATCATTATAAAAATTCAACCCAGGAGGCTTCTATTGACAGTTTTCTTCAATACAAATACCTGCCTTTTTTACATACCGCGAAACTTAGCAACATTGGAGTTTTTAAAGCAATTGCCAACGATACAGCTACTGACAAGAGGTTGTATGTGTTTATGCCGTTTCAGTCGCTTCAACAATGGGAGAAATTTGCGCCAACTGCTATTGAGCCGACCGCAACAGGAGATGGAAGCTATGTAAATACCCTTTACAATGATCCTGTTTACACTCGTTTTGAAACAATCTTATTGAAGGCTTTTCCTTCCATGCCGCCCATTGCACCTTCAAAGCTTACGGGCCCTAAAAGCGAAAGAGTGTACGAACTAAGAAGTTATGAGGGACCAACTGAAAAGTACTTTAGAAGTAAAGTGAAAATGTTCGACCAGGGAGGCGAAATTCCTTTGTTTGCACGGCTAGGCTTCAATGGTGTGTTTTACAGCGAAGTTATTTTTGGATCGAAGATGCCAAACCTGATGTACATGACTTCATTTGATAATATGCAATCAAGAGAAGAACACTGGAAAGCGTTTACTGCCGATGCTGAGTGGAAAGTTCTTGCTGCAAAACCAGAGTATCAGCACAATGTGTCAAAGAATGAGATTGTATTTCTTAGGCCAACAGAATACTCCGAACTATAACTTACTTATACTAATTTTAGAGGTGGGAGGTTGCTTAAAAAGCCTCCCACTTTTTTTAATTTATAAACTTATCTAATGCTGCGACCGCTTACCTGGCTACAATGTCTTGTTACCCTAACCTTGCTGGCAAACCCTTTACTTTCCATTAGCCAGGCAAAACCAATAGTGGTGCCTCTTTGGCAAAATGGTGCACCGGGTTTTGAGAGCAGGAAGAACGAACCTGAAGAAGCCAAAGAGTATTGGGTGAAAAACATACATAACCCGTCGATCGCAGTGTACCTGCCTCCCAAAGAAAAGAGGACTGGTGCTGCAGTTGTTATCTGTCCTGGCGGCGGGCACAGGTTGCTTGTGTACAATGCTGAAGGTGTGGAACCAGCGCTTTTTCTAAATACGCTTGGCGTTACCGCTATTGTGCTGAAGTACCGTCTTGCACGTGAAGAAAATTCCCCTTACTCGCTCGATAAACATTTAAGGCAGGATGCATATAGAGC
>JALYZZ010000025.1 GCA_030948675.1 Bacteroidota bacterium
CTGTAAGAGATTGTGGGGGAAGTGGCGTAAATATCTCGCTTCGCAATGCTATAAAAAAGGGATTGGTTGATGGGCCAAACATGTTAACAGCAGGAAAAGCAATTTCGGCAACCGGCGGTCATATGGATAGATCAGTAGGGCTGCGCGAGGACGCTATGAGGTCTACCCCCGGACCTGAAGACGGAGTGGCTGATGGCAAAGATGAACTGGTAAAAGCGGTTCGCATACAGTTTAAAAAGGGTGCAGACCTTATTAAAATTGCCTCAACAGGTGGCGTACTTGATTTAAGCAAAGATGGCTCCGGCGCTCAGTTTACTACTGAGGAGATTAAAGCGGTAGTAGAGACAGCAAAAGACTATGGAATGAGGGTTGCCTGCCATGCCCACGGTGCTGAAGGTATTAGAAGAGCTATTCTTGCCGGTGTTACTTCGATTGAGCATGGAACATATATGAATGAGGAAGACTTTACTTTGGCGAAGAAATTTGGCACTTATTTAGTTCCAACAATCATCGCGGGAAAATCCGTGGCCGACTCTGCCAAAAACCCCGGATACTTTCCTGCTGTCATTGCCAAAAAAGCTACGGAAGTTGGTTCCCAAATTCAAAACACTTTTGGTAAAGCTTATAAAGCAGGTGTAAAAATTGCTTTTGGCACAGACGCGGGAGTATATCCGCATGGTAAGAATGCACTTGAATTTGTTTATATGACAGAGGCAGGCATGCCACCGATGGAGGCCATAAAAGCAGCGACCGTCAATGCGGCTGATTTGTTAGGTATCACAGAAGAAAGAGGATCAATAAGTAAAGGAAAAATGGCAGATATTATTGCAGTAACAGGAGATCCTTTGCAAGACATTAAAGTGCTTGGCACAATTGATTTTGTAATGAAGGAAGGAAAGATATATAAAGAACTGAAATAGGGTGAAAAGACTTTTTTAGACTATCCTTCTATTCCGGCATACACATCAGACAATTTTAATTGTAAGCCTATCGTTGCAATTTCGAAGGTATCATGCAGATGTTTTGACTCAGATAAAATCCAGGTGGAACCGGTATTTTTTATATAGTGAATACAATGTGTAGTTGTTGAATCCACGAGAATGTACTCCTGTAATGTGTCAATTTCACGGTACAAATCAAACTTAGCTCCCCTGTCGTAGTTGCCGGTAGAAGGTGATAATATTTCAATGATAACATTGGGGTTTAAAAGCGTATCAAATTCGTTGTCGGCGAAAGCAGGTTTATCACAGACAATCAAAATATCAGGATAAGTATACAAGGTGTTTTTGGGAATGTGAATGCGTAGATTGCTGCCAAACGAACGACACTTTTTACCTTTTAAATAGCCGCCTATAAGCACCCGCAGATTATCTTCAATAACGTTGTGTTTAAAAGAAGCACCACTCATCAAAAAGATTTCGCCTTTATAGAATTCATGCCTGTCCTCAGCCACTCTTTCAAAAGCAAGATACTCAGCCTCGGTCACATGTTTAATTGCTGGTTGCGCCATTAAATAAAGATACAAAAATGAAAGCTACAAATAGTCATCGGCCGGCCTAAACGAGTAGCTGTATTATATTCGTACACCGCCTAATATTATCAACTTCGCTCTTCCCAAACCTGCACCAGGTTAACCATTACTTCCACGGCTTTTTTCATATCGCGCACACCTATCCACTCTTTTTTGCTATGCATGGCTTGCATGCCGGTAAACAAATTAGGGCAGGGCAACCCCATAAAGCTCAGCCTGCTTCCATCGGTACCACCGCGTATGCTTTGTTTTCGCACAGTGAGATTACTTCTTCTATACGCCTCTTCAGCAAACTCAACCACCTGCGGATGTTGATCGAGCACTTCCTTCATATTCCTGTATTGCTCTTTTACAGCAAATTCCATTCGCGCTTTAGGATGAGTTTTTAAAACTTCCATAGCAATATTTTTTAGTCGTGATGCATTCGCCTGTAAACCCTCTCTTGTAAAATCACGTACAATAAATTCAATAGTTGCTTTCTCTGCCAGCCCTTCCACCCGAACCGGATGTACAAACCCTTCGCGTTTTTCAGTTGTCTCAGGGCTAAATGCTTCATTTGGTAAAGCAGCCAGTATCTCACCGGCAATTTTTAATGCATTTACCAAAGTATCTTTTGCATAACCAGGGTGAGCGATTACACCGTGAACCGTTATTACCGCAGCATCTGCACTAAAGGTTTCATCTTCCAATGTAGCAAGTTCGCCTCCATCTAATGTATAACCAAAATCAGCAGACAGTTTAGTCATATCTAGCTTAGCCGTTCCTTTGCCTATCTCTTCATCCGGTGTAAATAATATTTTTATCGTTCCATGTTTTACGTGGGGATGCGTCATTAAAAAATTTGCCATATCCATTATTTCAGCCACCCCGGCTTTATCATCAGAACCTAGTAATGTAGATCCGCTTGCTGTTATAATGTCGTTGCCTACGTGTTCCTGCAGGTATTTGAACTCTTTTATACTTACAATCTGGGTTGTATCATCAGGCAAAACGATTTCCTGTCCCTCATAATTTTCATGCAAGATTGGCTTTACACCGGTACCGCTACAGTCGGGTGCGGTATCTACATGACTGCAAAAACAAATCACGGGAACGGGGTTTTCTGTATTAGACTCAATGGTTGCATATACATACCCATACTCATCTATGTGTGCATCTTGTATCTTCATCGCCAATAATTCGTCAACCAATATTTTGCTTAAATTCTTTTGCTTTTGGGTAGAAGGTGTGGTGGCACTCTGTGGATCGCTTTGCGTATCTATCTGTACGTACCTCAGAAATCGCTCAACACACGTATAGTCATATAGATCAAACATCTTTTTAATTTTCAGGCAAATTAGTTTAAAGGGATGATGGAGCAAAAACGGAAGAAAAACGCCATTTCAAAAACAAGATCCTTTTTTGCGGCAACTTTTGCCTTCAACTAAAAATTCGGTTTATAATGGTTATAGTGGCAACAGAAAAATTGGCATCATAACTATTAAAGTAAATATTGTTGGAACAAAACATTTAGTTACTTATTCTTGTAGAAAGTAATATAACGAACAAAAAATCAATGAAAGCAACACAAGATCCGCTACTGAAACAAGGCTGGGTAAGAGTAGTTTTGTATGTTATTGGTGCTTCGCTAATTGTTTATGCTTTCCAGCAATCTGGTGACGCCATCATTAACCAATTTTCCGCAGGTACAGAAAAAGGAGATGCAAGTTTTTTAAATTTTGGAATCCTCTATGCATTAATGGGAGCTTCCCTATTGGCATTAACCTGGACAATGCGAAAATTTATAGACAGAAAAAGTTTTGGAAGTCTTGGGCTAACGTGGAAAGGATATAGCAACGAAGCAGGCCTTGGATTTTTTGGAGCCCTTGCTATACTTGGCATTGGTTCGCTTATTCTTGTTGCTACGGGCTATATTTCGTTTATTTCCGCAACACTAAACTTACATCCGATA
>JALYZZ010000033.1 GCA_030948675.1 Bacteroidota bacterium
GGAAAGAGGATAATGGCTAAGATTATCACCATTGCGTCGAGCCCTAGTAATAGCAGAACCATTTGAGACAGCCCGGCTTGTATCACGGATGAAAAAGCAATGGTGGCAATTTTCATCAGCAACAATAATTGAGGTATGATTATCGGAAAACCAAGAATAGCCATTAGTGCTGCCTGTTGTTGAGCTTTTGCCGCTATTGCAGCTAAAAAAGTAAATACCAGGCTAAGGCTAATACCGCCTAAAATAGTCAATCCGACAAATTGGAAAGGCTGCGTTAATGGGTTGCCCATCAGCACAAGAAATAACAGCAAACTCATAATACTCATCACAAGCATGAGTAACGCATTAAACAGCAATTTGGAAAGAATAAAATCTACCGGTCCGGCAATTGAATAAAAGTACAGCATTCGTGCTCTGTTTTCCTGTAAGAAACTTTTTGCAACTGCATTTACGCACACAAATAATTGTATCATCCAAAAAAGGCCATTCCATACTTCGTTTTCTGGTCTCCCCATTGCCAGGTACAGTACAAATATGGTGGAGATTACATATAGTAGCACTCCATAAAAGCTATACTGCTGCCTTATTTCCAGTAGCAGGTCCTTTTTTAAAAGAGCGGTTATTGTTTTGATGCTATTCAATTGAGAATCTGGAGTTTTAAGCACAGGTATTATGAAAAAGGCCAGTAATATATGTGGTAAATGATAGAATTTACACTAGGTGTGCGCAATCATTGGTTTACATCCTGGATAACGGAAATTGTTGCAGTGCCTCATTGTAGCACTTTCTGCACCTGGGCTCATAAACGTCCTGCTCACCAATTAATACCTGTCCTTCTTCTGAAGACTTACGGTAAGAAATATTTGCAAGATGACCGCATCGTACACAAATTGCATGCAGTTTTGTTATAAAATCAGCAATTGCCAAAAGCTTAGGCATTTGGCCAAACGGCCTTCCTTTAAAATCCATGTCCAAGCCTGCAACAATTACCCGGATACCTTTTAAGGCCAGCTTTTCACAAACATTAATGATTTCATCATCAAAAAATTGTGCTTCATCAATGCCTACAATATCAACATCATTGGCAAGTAACAAAATGGTTTGCGAGTTATCTATTGGGGTAGAATGAATAGAGTTTGAGTCGTGACTAACTACATCCGTTTCGTTGTAGCGTAGGTCTATAGCGGGTTTAAAGATCTCGACTTTCAGGTTTGCAATTTTTGCCCTTTTTAGCCTTCTGATTAATTCTTCTGTCTTACCGCTAAACATGCTTCCGCAAATTACTTCTATCCACCCTCGTCGTTCACCTGAAATATTAGGTTCAATAAACATTCTTAATATAACTTGTTGTTGTATGCAAAGAGTTAGTAATTTTAAGCTGTATAACTCTAACGAATACTCAAAAGTATATTTTCCGATGGAAAGAGTGGTTGTTTTGATAAACAAATTGCAGGAGCAGTTATTGCAAAAAGCTGATGTGCAGCACATGCTTGTAACCGCGCAATTACTGCATAATGAATTATTAATTCAGGCCAATCTACTAAACGGCAGCCATGATAAAAAGGTTTCAATATCGGTTCCACACGCATCCGTCATTAACACCGAGGTCTTACAACAACCAGCAAATTCTTCATTATATAAGCCAATTCCGGTAGTTGAGCCAGAACCGGAGCCTCTTTTGCAACCAATAGCAGAGCCTGAAAATCCGATACCGCAACCGACGCCAGAGCCCACGCCTAAGCCGGAACCAGAGCCCATTCCTCATTTTGTTGAGCAGAAACCGTGGTATTCAGTTTTTCCTCCACCAGAAGAAAAATCAGGTCCATGGGCTTTAGATCCCGTATTAGAGGTACCTACATTGGCCCACCAGGAAAAAACCTTCGTTGAGGTTAATGATACAATGATTGCTGAAGGAGTTTCATCGTCATTAAATGATAAACTAAGGCAAAACAAAGCAGAAATGAGTTCTGTATTGCAGGAAGCCCCAATCAGAGATCTTAAAAAGGCAATCAGTATTAATGACCGGCATAGGTTCATACATGAATTATTTAGAGGCGATGAAACAATGTACGAAAGGTCAATAAAGACTATTAACACCTTTCATATTTTTGCTGAAGCTGAATTTTGGATACAGCGTGAACTGAAGGTAAAACTGGGTTGGAATACAACACAAGAACTAGTCAAAACCTTTGATCAACTGGTTAAAAGAAGGTTTTTGTAAACGAAATCAACAATTTTTTCTGTTGCACCACAGTTGCTATAAACATAGTGTAAAGAAGCAGCAGCTTTTTCGTCGTACTTAGATCGATCACTTAACAGATCATCAAACACCTTTTCTAACTCCAGGGCGCTTTTTACAGTAATACCCCCACCGCTTTCTACCAGTTCGATTGCTTCATTAAATTTTTCATACTCAGGTCCAAATACTACAGGTTTGCCATAAACTGCGGCTTCCAGCACATTATGAACCCCATCGGCACCGAAACCGCCGCCAACATAAGCCATAGATGCATACTTATACAAACGGCTTAGCATTCCTACATTATCAATAATAATCGTATTAATGTCAGATGCTGGCAAATAGCTATTCAATGAAGAAAATAAGACAGACTGCTTATACAGTTTGTTACATTCGTTCAGCCGGTCTTTTGTTATATCGTGCGGCGCAATAATAAATTTTGTTGTCTTCTTATTGTTTACATAATGAGCCAGTTCTTTGTCGTCTTCTAACCACGTGCTTCCTGCCACTACAACGATGGCGTCTTTACAAAAAAGTTCAATCAATGCTATGGGCTCAAACTTTTCTGCAATTTTAACTACACGGTCAAATCGGGTA
>JALYZZ010000614.1 GCA_030948675.1 Bacteroidota bacterium
GCGTTTTTAAGTTATGCTGGGTTTGGGCAACAGAAAATCAGTTTTAAAAGTTTACTGATCGGCGAAAAAGTCGCTCGCCGTTTATATAGGTGAATTGAAAATTGGTTATAATTTTTATCTGTGAGAACAGCGTTTTCCGTGGGAAATTTATTCCACAAAATATTTATAACTCACTTGTAATCTAGGGTTTAATATGCATTACAATCTATTTTCATCTGGCATTGTTTTTTTTAATTTTTAGGTACGCAAAGCGAAAAAACATTTTTTACCATTTAAAAACCGTTTATTATGAGCTCAGGATCAAAAGTATTATTAGGAGTTTTAGCAGGTGCCGCTACCGGTGCTATTTTAGGAGTTTTGTTTGCTCCTGATAAAGGAGACGAAACAAGAAGACGCATTTCGGAAGGCAGCAGAGACGTTACAGAAAACCTGAAAGCAAAATTTGGTGAATTTGTAGATGGGTTAGCAGATCGCTACGAGACTGTTAAAGACAGCGCTACAGACTTGTTAGATCAGGGAAAACAGAAAGCAAGCAATGTGGTAAATGCTCTGAAATCAGATGTTAATAGTGCTGCATCTAATGTAGCAAGTGCAACGGGAGCTGCCACAGGTGGTGCAGCCGGAGCTGCCGCAGGTGCAAGAGCAGGTGCAGAAGCTGGAAGCGGTTCTAATCAAATGTAAATGTATCGGAGCAAGAACTTGAATAACAGGTTTCCGGCGATTATTAAACAATAGCTATGAATAAGCAGCCTACTTTAACTTTAATAGAGTCGTTATTTAGTCAATCAAAAGAGTATGTAGACAACCGACTTGAATTGTATAAACTTAAAGCGATTGATAAAAGCTCATCAATAGCTTCTTCAGTCATTTCAGGTATTGCATTATTTGTTGTTTTTTTTATCTTTTTTGTTGTTTTTAATATTGGAATCGCGTTGTTGATTGGTGACTTAATTGGTAAAGCATATTTAGGCTTCTTAATCTTAGCTGCTATTTATGCCATCGTCGGACTTGTTTTATTTTCAAAGAGAGATAAAATTTTCAAAATACCTATAGCCAAAATGCTCATTGGTAAATTTTTATAAGATGGCAACTACAAGGAAAATTTCCAATACAGAGGATCTTAAAAAAGCAATTAACGACCTGGAAGGCAATTTAAAAGTTCAGAAGCTTGAGATACAGGACAACTATGCGCAGGTGAAGCAGAATTTACATCCTAAAAGGGTTGTAAAAAACACCTTTAGTTATGTTGCCGAGACACCCGAAATACAGAGAACTTTAGTAAATACCGTTATTGGCTTCATCTTAGGTTATGCCTCTAAAAAGGCTGTAGAGTTGCTGTCTGAGGATGCCCTTGACCGCACCATTCACAATATGGTTAATCACCACATTACAAAGATTGAGGAGCGGGAACCGCGCACCTGGCTATCTAAAGGAATTTCGCTTGTGAGAAAGCATACTCCAAACGACTCACCTATATATCCCTTTGTTCGATATAAATAGTTTTTATTGCATATTATATAACTTACACACTTATTAAAAAAGCCATTACAACTGTAATGGCTTTTTTAATGTAATAATTTCAACTGCTATAAAACTTATGACGCAATATTTTTTAAGTAGAATAAATTTGTTAACTCTTACAAATTCTGCTCATGCAAAAACGGGTATTAGTTATTAAGTTGGGTACTGCGGTAATAACGGGTATAGATGGCAAAGCAGATGAAACAATTATAACTCATTTGGCAAAACAAATAGCTGAGCTTAGCAATTCTTTTAAAGTGGTTTTGGTGTCAAGCGGCGCTGTAGGAAGTGGCAAAGCATTTATTAAAAATTTTAAGGGTACGCTCATTGAGCGAAAGGCTGCTGCGGCTGTCGGCAATCCCATTCTCATCCAGTTATATCATAAGTATTTTTCTCTTCACAACCTGGTTGTTGCACAGGCATTGTGCGAAAGACATCACTTTTCAAACCGGTCTCAGTTTCTCCAACTAAAAGAGACGTTTCATGAGTTTTGGCAAAACGACATTATTCCTGTTGTCAACGAAAACGACCTTGTGAGTAATGTGGAGCTGAAGTTCTCAGACAATGACGAATTATCGACGCTTATTGCAATTGGTTTCGATGCAGAAACGCTCATCATTTGCACTTCGGTCGGAGGCTTGCTTGATTATAATAAAGCGATTATTCCACAGGTAGATAGAATAGACAGCAAGATTCTTGGTTATGTAAAAGATGAAAAAAGCGCCGTAGGACTTGGCGGAATGGTTTCTAAATTAACCTTCACCAGGCTGGCTACATCTCTTGGAATTAAAGTAATTATGACCGGTCTTTCGAATGAGAAATCGTTGTCATCTGCGTTGCAAGGCGAGACAGGAACAACTTTTAAACCGAAAAAATCTAATTTAAAAGCGCGCCAGAAATGGCTGGCAAGCGGTTCGATTACCCTCGGTAGCCTGCGTAT
>JALYZZ010000616.1 GCA_030948675.1 Bacteroidota bacterium
AATATGGGTTGGGTTAATAATTGGTTCGCTTACTAATGAAGCCATTTTTTTAAAGCAATAAAAAATTAGAAATCATCATAGTTAGTCAGTAAAACTTGTTCTCATCCTAGATAAGCCTCATGCGAAAAAAATACTGCTAAAAAAGTTGTTTTAAGTTGGTTACCTTTTCGATACTAGTTTTTACTGAATGATAGAAGGATAGGTTATAAAAATTGTTTTTTACAAGGAGTTGTTCCGCTATAAAAATTGTAGAAATATTTTTTATCTTAACCAACCCGAAGAACTGAATGAGCGTATTAAATTAGTAAGATACCACAACCAGCAACTTGAAACCATTGTAAAACTTGGAAGAACTCTATTCCATAATCGACGGGTGCCTGACGAATCAGCACAAGTATCAGAAACTGCTTTATGAGCGGTACTATGGTTACGCGTTGAAGATCGTATTTAGATATATCTACAGGTACGAGAAGGCTACAGATGTGGTTAATGATGGCTTTGTAAAAATATTCAGATCTCTTGAAAAATTTGAATGTGCCGAAAAAGAACATTTAGAAAAAATCTGGATGGGTTGGATTAAAAGAATAATGATAAACACCGCTATTGACGAACTTAGAAAAAGTAATATGTTGCCGGAAATCGGGGGATTGCCAGACCACATATGGGAGATACAAGATCGAGCACAGGGAGCCGATCAAAGAGTTTTATATAAGGAATTGATTGCCCAGGTAAAAAAGTTGCCGCCTTCTTACAGAGTTGCTTTCAATATGTTTGTAATAGACGGTTTGTCTCACCAGGAAATTGCCGAGCGAATGGGCATATCAGTAGGCACCTCAAAATCAAACCTGGCGAAAGCAAGAATGCAATTAAAAAAGTTTATAGACAAAGATGTACAAGAAGCAGATATATGCAGCCTTTAGATGACGATATGGATGAATTGTTCAGACGTGCCGGTGAAGAGTATCCTTTAAACACCAACGGCAGCGACTGGAATAAAGTGTTGCACCAATTGCAGGCTAAAGAAGAGGATATACCTAAGCTTGAAAAAGGTAAAAGCGACTATAGATACCTGTGGCTGCTGTTGCTATTGCCAGTAGGATTTGTTTGCGGCAGGTATATTGGCAACAGTAGAGTTCGCGACGGTGTAGCAGTTAATCAAACTGACAGTAGAACATCTATTAGTGCTTACCAGGCTAAGATACCAAAATCAGCGAACGCTGGCAACAGCACAGGTACTCCGCCAGATACCAGAAACACCATTGTTGAAAAAACCGGAAATACCAGTGTTGCGGCTAAAAAGGCTGATACTGCAAAAGATGCCGGGGATGCCTTTGCATCGAGTGCGGGTGATGTTAACACGATTAGTAAAACTGTTAGAGATAAAGCAAGCGGAACAAAAACCGCATGGACAAAAATAAGAGGTCCGGTAAGAGATCGTAAAGAACATGTAGCCATTAAACGAAATAGCAGCGTTGCAGTTGGTACTTATCTAATTGGTAAAAGGGTAACCGGGGCTAAGGAAACGAGTGATGGTACAGTTTCATCGCCTTCGTCAACGTTAGAAACTACTACTACCAGCGCTGGCAGCGTTGCTCCGCCTGCTCCAACCATCGCGGGGCTCGACACTACTTCAACTGCTGTCAGCACTGATAAGAATGCTGTAACACCTGTAGCTGTTAAGGGTAGTAAGAACATCAAGCGGAGCGCATTAAATAAGGGCAAACTTTCCTACTCGTTTGTAATAGGACCCGACCTCAGTACCATAAAAAGGCAAAAGACAAGCGGTGTTGGATATAGTCTGGGGATCTTGGTCAAGTACCATTTTACTAAAAGACTCGCGGTAGA
This sequence comes from Bacteroidota bacterium, assembly GCA_030948675.1. Lineage (GTDB taxonomy): Bacteria > Bacteroidota > Bacteroidia > Chitinophagales > Chitinophagaceae > Segetibacter. Next base: position 1,846 of record JALYZZ010000616.1, read on the forward strand.
AACAGGTGCTTTGTGGGAGAGAAAAAATTATTATACGGTTGGCAAGTACCTTGATACCAATGCACTAAAACTCCCGATGCACAGCATTGTCAATACCGTGTCGGGTTATTGTAACATGATAGAATTACCGGTTAACATCAGGTACGATTTCATCTCCAGGACAAATCATTCCTGGTTTGTATCTACCGGTCTGTCTTCCTACATCATGAAGAATGAAGACTATAATATTTCTTATGAACGATATGGTCAGCCTTATGTAAAAGACTATGGTTATTCAAATTCAACCAGGGATTGGTTTTCTATTTTAAACTTAAGTGCCGGGTACGAAAAATTTATAGGAAAAGGCACTACAATTAGTATTGCCCCATATGTAAAGCTGCCATTGAGAGGAATTGGGATCGGGAAGCTGCCTGTATCTAGTACCGGCATATACTTCACCATAAGCCGTTTAGTAAAGTAGCCACACAAGTTTAATGTAAAGATCAACGTATGAAAAAAAAGCAGCTTTTTTTTATAGGGATAATGCTATGCCTGATCGTCTTTATCGCCAGGGCCTTTTATTGGTATCAGAAGCCGCGAGATAGTTTAACCCATGCGAAACCGGCTTATACACTTACCGCTAAGGCTTTGTACGATGCTTTTCAGCAGGATGAAAAGAAGGCAAATCAGCAGTTTTTAAAAAAGGTTATACAGGTAACCGGAACGGTTGATTATGTACAGGCAACTGATACTACCATTACGATTGTGTTAGCAGCTAGTAATATGGGTGGCATCAACTGCAACGTAAGAAAAGAAAAAGACGATGTAATTCCGGTAAAAGGAAACGCGGTAACAGTAAAGGGCAAATGCATTGGTTTTTTGATGGATGTAAACCTGGTAGATGTTGTAATTGAAAAATAAAAAGGATTTTAAAACTACAAGAATGAAGAAGATTGTCATTTACATTACTTTTCTAAGCCTCTTTTTTATTGGTTGTTCTAAAACAAATGAAGAGGCAGAAAGTAAAAAAAGCACTACAACTCCCGCTGGCACTGCTTCAGTATGTGATACGGTTAATATGAAGTATGCCCTTAACATTCAACCGATCATACAAGCCAATTGCTATAGTTGTCATGCCAATGGAGTTGCAGAAAGCGGGGTAACACTTGAGACATATAACCAGGTAAAACAAAAGGCTTCAAGCGGGTTGTTGCTAAAAGTAATTACGCATGCAAGCGGTGTTCCTGCAATGCCGTATCAGCGGCCTAAACTCTCTGATTGTGACATTAACAAAATTCAGGACTGGATTGATAGAGGTTATGCGCAATAATGTCTACCCAAAAAAATATTAAACATATAATTTATGAAAACACTGGTTTGGTTAGCCCTGCTTTTTACAACTTATTCCGGAGTTTCTTCGCAAACATTCATTACACGAAATGGATACATTGGTTTCTTTTCGAAGACACCTCTCGAAGACATTAAAGCCGAAAATCAACAGGTGTATGCAGTAATTGATGCCGGCAAAAAAAACATTGCTTTTACCTGCCTCGTTAAAGGATTCTTATTTAGAAAAGAACTGATGCAGGAGCACTTTAATGAGAACTATGTTGAGAGTGACAAATTCCCCAAAGCTGACTTTTCAGGAGCTTACACCGGCGATGTTAATCCCGCAAAAGATGGCAGCTACCCGGTGCAGGTTAAAGGAAAACTGTCATTGCACGGAGTAACACAGCCTATAGACGTACCGGCAATCATAGAAGTTAAAGGAGGTAAGCTAACAGGCTCTTCTAACTTTAAATTGACGCCTGGCGACTTTAATATAAAAATACCTGACCTGGTACGGGAAAAAATAGCAAAGCAAATTGATGTTCGTGTTTCAGTAGAATGTAACCCC
>JALYZZ010000092.1 GCA_030948675.1 Bacteroidota bacterium
GCCCAAAAACAATTTTGCGGAGCTGAAGGGATTGATCATATAGTAATGCTTTCTGACTTTAGAAGCGACTTTGGACAGACTTATGGTGTGCAAATTACCGATGGACCTATGCGCGGTTTACTGAGTCGTGCTGTGGTGGTAATTGATCCGCAGGGAAAAATTGTGTATGAGGAACAAGTGCCGGAAATTGGCCACGAACCAGACTATACTGCTGCAAAAGCTGCTATTAAGTAACCATCAGTGTTGGTTTTAAAAAGAAGTTCATATTAAAAAGGCCCTGGATAGCAGGGCCTTTTTAATGACTATTGCGAAGACTTCCTTAAAAATTAGAATTGTAGTTTCTGCGTCAACTATTCCATCCACGCTAATTAGTCGGCAATAACAAAAGGCTTTGTATAAACGGCTTTTGGAGTATGTACGGTAATAAAATAATAGCCGGGTTGAAAAGCTTTACTATTTATTTGATAGTAACCACTGTTAGCTACAAATTTCTCTTTTCTGATTAGTGGAATTCCTAAAGCATTCGAAATTGTAAAGTCAACAGTTTGGCTTTGCGCAGGTACAGAGAAATAAAAGCGGATCGCTGTTGCTCTTGCAGGATTGGGAGTAATTTTTACAGAAAAATCACCTTCGATGCCATTTACCTCAACAATGTTCGAAAACGAGTAATTCCCATCTCTGTCTATCTGCTTTACCCTATAAAAAGAACTTCCTTTAAAATTATTAAGATCCACATTTTCATAACTACTTTTCGAATAACTAATTCCCGCAGCCGTTACGTAGTAAACGCTGTCGAATACATCAGTATTTTGAAGGGATTGCCGTTCTAAAATAAAACTTTTGCTGTTATATTCAGCCTGTGTTTCCCATTTCAAAAACACTTTATCTGCATTCGTCCGCTGACCTTTCAAAATTAAACCCGCTACGGGCAATGTAGAGCCTGCACAACTGTATGCTGAGTTGATATCAAGGCAACTGACAATAGAAGAAAGACTTCTAAGCCCTTTTAGTTGTTTCGCCTCGCGTGCGCTTAACGACCACGAAGCAGAAGACTTTTTGTATAACAGTTGTTGCAAGCTCATCCAGTCTTCGGCCCGCTTAGCTTCTATCTTTTGCGTGCGGCCAACTATAACAAACACAATGATTGCAAGCAGCAGCAGGATGAAACGATTGAGATAAACATTCATAACTGATGGGTTATTTGTAACATTTCGGCAGCTTAATCTTGAAACAATTCTTACTGAATAGTAGTAGCACCATTCCAGCTTACATTATGAATACGGTCCCAACCATATCCAACAGGAGTACCAGGAGATCCGTCTGGTTTTTGGGAGTAATAAACAATGTATTTACCACCATATTGCATTGCGAAATTTTCGACAATATCCGGGCAGTTACCAGAGCACGCTGCAGATGCTCTTTGAATAGCTGAAAACGCTACAAGCCCCAATCTAATTTTATATGTGAGTACCTCAGACCCTGTCCCTGCCGTTTTGTAAAAAGAAAACTCTACAAATTTATAGGGAGTACCAGATGCCATCATTTCAAAAAATTTGGGTGACTGGGCGTCAGGAGTCTTAGAAAAGGAAAGTGGGTTAAAAGCAACTTTACCGGCACCTGAGCCCGTACCTTGCGAACCGATATTTAAGGTTTGTTCGTCACCATCGCTGTAGGTTGAAATAGCTACTTCATCTGCGTGTAAATTCCTGGTATTTGTTGGGTAGGCTTTTGGATCAGAGGGAAATGCAACCCCGCTATTGTAAATGTTATTATTGCTATAATCTAACATTCTCATATAAACGGCAATTTGTGCATGACACAAAGCCGACAGAAACACTGAAAGAAGAAATGTAAAGAGAATTTTCATTGTAGATAATTTATTTTTAGTTGAAGAATAAGTAGTAATGATTTCATTACTAATGAAATAAATTTTGTTTTGGCGCTCCGTTGTAATATAAAAAGGTTTTTTTTGAAATGCAAATTACTCCCGGCTTTATCAATACGTTATTGAAGAGTTGCATAGAGATAGTTTGAACAGTTCTTAAAGGAATAACTGCTTTATATACTTGTGGTAACGTTGGTTGGCGAGAAAGCATTTACCTAATAATAACATCTTAAATTCTGATAATTTTGCTACC
>JALYZZ010000134.1 GCA_030948675.1 Bacteroidota bacterium
GGTAGAGGCTGTATACCACAGTGCACAACATGTATTGGGTGAAATGGGTGCTGTGAGGGGGATGAAAGCACTGCTTGCAATGAATCAAAAGGGCGGTTTTGATTGTCCTTCATGTGCATGGCCCGACCCTGACGACGATCGCTCAGGTATTGCCGAATATTGTGAGAATGGAGCAAAAGCTGTTGCAGATGAAGCTACCACTAAAAGCCTTCTACCTGACTTTTTTGCAAAACATTCGGTTCAGAAAATATCGGATGAGGATGATTTTCATATCGGCAAACATGGACGGATTGCCCAACCTATGTATTTACCTGAAAATGCCACTCACTACCAACCCATCAGTTGGAAGGATGCATTTACAAGAATAGGAGCGCTTCTAAACAGGCTCGCAAGCCCGAATGAAGCCATCTTTTATACTTCCGGTCGTACAAGTAACGAGGCGGCTTATTTGTACCAGCTATTCACCAAAGAGTATGGTACCAACAACTTGCCCGACTGTTCAAACATGTGCCATGAGTCCAGTGGTTTTGCTTTGTCAAATACCCTTGGCATTGGTAAAGGTTCAGTGAAACTGGAAGATTTTTATGAAGCTGAAGTGATCATGATTATTGGTCAAAATCCCGGAACCAATCATCCAAGAATGCTTACGGCCTTGCAAAAAGGGCATAATAACGGAGCCACCATTATTTCTATAAACCCGCTACGCGAAACAGGGCTCGTTGGCTTTAGCAATCCCCAAAAACTACAAGGAGTATTAGGCATTAACACAAAACTTACAGACCTTTTTCTACAGGTAAAATTGAATGGCGATCATGCCTTATTAAAAGCCATCATTCATCTATTGGCTAACGAAGAAGTACTTAGCCCGGGCACTGTTTTCGACCGCGATTTTATTGAAAAACATACCGCAGGCTACGAAGAGTTTATGAACCAGGCGAAAAAATACGACCTCAATTACCTCTTGAATGTTGCTGGTGTTTCCATCGATCAGGTTAAAGAAGTAGTAGATCACCTTGCACATAAAAGTAAGATCATCATTTGTTGGGCAATGGGCATTACTCAGCATAAAAACGCCGTAGATACGATCAAAGAGATTGTAAACCTGTTGTTGTTAAAAGGGAGCATAGGAAAGCCAGGTGCTGGTACCTGCCCGGTGCGTGGTCATAGCAATGTACAGGGAGATCGGACAGTAGGCATATTTGAAAAGCCACACGAAAAATTACTTGACCAGATTAAAAAGGTATACGGGTTTGAACCGCCACGTGAACACGGGTATGATGTTGTAAAGGCAATCGAAGCCATGCATGAAGGAAAAGCGAAAGTATTTTTTGCTATGGGGGGAAATTTTTTATCTGCAACCCCCGATACCAATTATACAGCAGAAGCACTGAGGAAGTGTGATCTTACTGTTCATGTTTCTACCAAATTAAACCGAAGCCACCTGGTGCATGGCAAAGAGGCGATAATACTACCTTGTCTTGGTCGGTCCGATAAAGATGAACATGATGGTATTGCACATTTCGTATCATGCGAAAACTCAATGGGTGTAGTGCAGATGTCGAAAGGAGTATTGAAGCCCGTATCGGGTAACTTGTTAAGTGAAACAGTGATCGTATGCAGGTTGGCTAAGGCAACACTTGGAAGCCGTTCTGTTATTGACTGGGATAAGTATGAAAAAAACTATGATTACATACGTGATGATATTGAAAAAGTGATCAACGGATTTGAAGACTACAATCAGCGCGTTCGTAATAAAGGTGGTTTCTATTTACCGAATGGTAGCCGGATCAGGGAATTTGATACACTAAACCAGCGTGCTAATTTTAGTGTTACAGATATCTTTGTTCCATTTATAGCAGATGATGAATTGATGATGATGACGATTCGCAGTCACGACCAGTTCAATACAACCATTTACGGCTTAGACGACCGTTACCGCGGGGTGTACAACGAAAGGAGGGTCGTATTCATGAATGCAAAGGATATGGAGAAAGCGCTTGTAAAAGCAGGAGATGTGGTGGACCTGTATAATAATAAAGATGGGGTTGAAAGGGTAGCTCATAAATTCATAGTGGTAGCATATAGCATTCCTGAAAAATGCATTGCCACCTATTACCCCGAAACCAACGTGCTGGTTCCTATAAAAAGCGTTGCAGACGGAAGTAACCAGCCTGCTTCGAAATCAGTAGTTGTGAAAATAAGGAAGCATGTTTAAATGGTGATTGCGGAAATGTCGCTTATATTGACCATCCCATTTCGCTACAAAGTACGCTCACTACGCAGGTATCGCCATAGCGACAATGATATCTGGTGTAATCCCTACCTGATATGATACTGGTTCTTTTTTTCCATTTAAGCGTCTTGCTGTATAACTCTGAACGAGCCAGTTTTCTTCGTTGCATCGTCAATTGCGGTGCGCATCACTGCTTCAAACAACTCAACAACTATGTCTTACGCATTTTTCTATACCGAGATCCATCCCCCGTCAACAGACACACAAGCTCCGGTTGTATAACTTGATGCAGGACTGGCCAGATAGAGCGCAATACCTGCGATTTCGTACAATTCACCCCAGCGACCAACGGGAATTTTAGATATAAAAGCTTTATACTTTTCTGGATCATTCGTAAGTGGCAGGTTTAAATCGGTAGCAAACGGACCCGGTAAGATCGCGTTTACTGTAATATTTTCCTTTGCAACTTCCATTGCAAGTGAACGGGTTAGCTGTAAGATCGCCCCTTTGCTAGTGGCGTAAGCTGTGCGGTCTGGGATGGCGGTTACAGAAAGCATTGAACCCATGTTAATGATGCGCCCATAGCCATTTTTCTTCATAACTGGTACCACTTCGCGGCATGCTAACCACGAGCCTGTAACATTGATCTGTTGCACCCGGTTAAAATCGTTCAGCGACAAATCTTCTATACTGCCCCTGATGTTGATGCCTGCAGAATTTATTAAAATATCTATTTTCCCAAAACGGTCTACGGTTTGTTGAACAGTTTGTTGTACACTTTCCTCTAAGGTAACATCGCAAATGGCACTCATGCATTCAACTCCATAAGACTGGCGAATTGCTTGTACAGCTTCTCCGTTTTCTTTTTCTGAACGGGCAGCAATACAAATACTTGCACCTGCTTCAGCCAGCGCTTTTGCCATGGTTAATCAAAGTCCACGATTGCCGCCAATAATTAATGCTACCTGTCCATTCAGCTTAAATAAATCCAAAATACTTTTTTCCACAAATTATTTTTTAATGTTAGCAATGCTGCAACCACCGTACCCCTGGTAAAGTTCGATAAAAGAGCGATCGGTCAAAGCTAGTATCAGCAAGACAGATTGCATAGCCACAACTATTTTTATGGAAAATGAAGTGTCTACAGCCTTTTATTAATGACGAAGTTGGGTAATTTCTTATGGTTGTTGTGGCAGACTGAAAAATATCTGCAGTCCAATTTAAAAATCTGAGGGTCATAGACATTCTTTTATTCTGCCATTTTATGCGACTATAAACTTCAATTCAAATCGCACTTAGGTAGTCATTATAGCATTCCGTTATTACTACATTTGCAGTCGATAATAGCGAGACTTAGCACCGGCTATACAGCTTTGTAGCTGCTAATTTCGGGATACACAAAAATGATTTTTAAAAAGAAAATACATAACGAAAATGCGAATATTTTTTACGGGAGGATCGGGAAAAGCAGGAAAACACGTGATACCCTACCTTCTTAATCAAGGGCATAGAGTAATGAATGTAGATCTTGCGCCTTTAAATTACCCGGGGGCGGATAATCTAATAGCTGATATTACAGACTCCGGGCAAATGTTTAATGCAATGAGTTCGTACGCAGGGTTAGATGAGTTAGAGACAGGTAGCGGCATACCGCGATTTGATGCAGTGGTGCATTTTGCCGCTGTGCCAAGGATCTTGCTTAAGCCGGATAATGAAACATTTCGGGTAAACACGATAGGGACATACAACGTAATTGAAGCGGCGGTTAAGCTTGGGATTAAGAAGATTATAATTGCTTCGTCAGAGACCACTTACGGTATTTGTTTTTCAGACGGCAAGACCTACCCTCACGTTCTTCCGCTGGAGGAAGACTACGACGTTGATCCTATGGATTCGTATGGGCTGTCGAAAGTGGTAAATGAGAAAACTGCGCGCAGCTTTCAGCGACGATCCGGCTATGATGTGTATGCGCTTCGTATTGGTAACGTGATTGAGCCGCATGAATACGAAGAACTTTTTCCAAATTATTTTAAACACCCTGAAGTGCGTCGCAGAAATGCGTTCTGTTATATTGATGCGCGTGACCTGGGACAGATTGTAGATTTATGTTTGAAAAAAGATGGCCTTGGCTTTCAGATTTTCAATGCCGGAAATGATCACAACGGTGCCATTATTCCATCTAAAGAATTGGCTAGCCAGTTTTTTCCCGGCGTGCCAATAACCCGTGAATTGGAAGACCATGAAGCCTTGTTTTCAAATCGTAAAATTCGTGAAGTTTTGGGGTTTAAAGAACAACATAACTGGCAGAAATATGTGAAGCCTGAGTAAATACAAGTTTAACAGACCAGATAAATGGTAGACCAATGCCATCAGACCTTCGCGGACACAACCACTCAGGTTATAGGCGTAGGATGTGGCAAACAACGGTAAAAACAAGGCATGATCTCGTTTTTAATTATAATAAAATAATTTTTGCTACGTCTGTTTAATCACGGTTGCTCACCTTTGCAATAACAAAAGCAGCAAAAATGAAAATTATCGTTACCGGGTCCGTGACAAATAATAACGCATACAGGGTTAAAACGATCATTGAATCTCACAAGTTTAGGGGTTTGCCGAAGCTGGGTAATCAAAGTGTTCATACTGTTTAATCGTTTTGCTACACAAAAAAACTTACACCTGCGTGTTGTTTGCTGTCTTGCAGGTATCAGAACTGCCAGTCGGATTCGATGTTTTGAAACTAGCCTTATTAACAAATTCATGGAGGCAGTAAGTCAATGTTAATCAGATAGATACAACAAGAACGAATGATATATGAGAAAGGTAATAGCTGCAATTAATATGACCATTGACGGAGTGTGTGACCATACGGTATTATTACCTGATGAAGACATTCATAAACATTACGCTCAACTGTTAGGTAATGCCGACGTTATTCTATATGGCAGGACAACTTACGAACTTATGCAATTCTGGCAAACGCTACTGAAAAAGCCCTCAGGTGAAAAATCAATGGATGAATTTGCTTTAGCAATAGACAGGATTCAAAAAATTGTCTTTTCGAAAACATTGAAAAATACAGAATGGGGCAGTGCTGAAATTGCAGGTAAACCAATAGAAGAAGTGGTTAAAAAATTAAAGCAATCAGGCGAAGACGGCAGTAGAGACATCCTTGTTGGCAGTCGGAGTTTGATAATACAACTAATGAAACTAAACTTGATTGATGAATACCAACTATGTATCCACCCGCTTGTTGCAGGAAATGGTTTGCCTCTGTTTGAAAATGTTAACGATAGAATGGTTCTTAAACACTTGAAGACAAAAGGCTTTAGTGGCGGTGCAGTGATACTCTACTACGAACCGACAAAAAAGATTGACCATTAAAATGGCAGCGCTGAACTGAGGATAACTTTCTTCAGCAAACACGATTTTAAAAATTGTCAAACTCTATTTTTGTGAGTAAGATGCGAGCGAGACTATGGCAAATGAAGATGGTGCAAGTAGTATGCTACGGCTCGTTTAAACATGTAGATGTAACCGTTTTTATTGTGTCTCTTTTATTCCCACTTCAAGAAGTGATTTAATATAATTCCTTTGTATAAGTCAATACATAACAACATCGGTAGTGGTTCTTTTGCTAAAAACTCAATCAGCTCTACGCTATCTTCCACGGTTAAAACCTCAATATGTTGGCCAGTTGCTTCGGTAGCTATCTTAAACAGTTCAATATCATCAGTATCATGGCCTGCTAATACTATATATGTATACCAAGGCTTTTTTGCAAGGCGGATGTTAATAATACAAAAGTTGCAAAATTTGCCTTTAAAAAGCAATAAAGGCCACTTAGAATGTAATTAGAGTTGGTTTCATGAATTGACAAACAAATTCTAATACAAATCTAACCTGATACTAATATTCTCCTAATGACGTGGGTTTATCT
>JALYZZ010000165.1 GCA_030948675.1 Bacteroidota bacterium
GTGCAGCAGGTTGAGGCAAGTCTTAAGCGACTAAATATGGACTACATTGACTTGTACCAGATACATGGCTATGATCCGCTTACACCACTTGAAGAAACGCTTTGGGCACTGGACGATCTGGTTAAAAGCGGTAAAGTTCGATACATTGGTTGTAGCAACCTAGCTGCCTGGCAGTTAATGAAAGCCCTGGCGTTTTCGACCTACACAAGAGTAGCAAGTTTTGTTAGTTTACAAGCTTATTATACCATTGCAGGCCGCGATCTGGAAAGAGAGCTTATTCCCTTACTAAAGGATCAGAAAGTAGGTTTGATGGTTTGGAGTCCGTTAGCAGGTGGACTACTTAGTGGAAAATATGGAAGAAACATGCAAGGACCCGAAGACAGTCGTAGGATTAATTTTGATTTTCCACCTGTAAATAAGGAAAAGGCTTTTGACATTATAGACGTGATGCAACCAATAGCACAGGAAAAAGGTATTTCAGTGGCACAGCTTGCGCTTGCATGGCTGCTTCATCAACCGGCTGTAACGAGTGTAATTATTGGCGCAAAAAAAACAGAACAACTTGAAGACAACTTAAAAGCGATTGATGTTAAGCTCGGCGCCGAGGATCTAGAAAAACTTGATGAGGTGAGTAAGTTGTCACCGGAGTACCCTGGTTGGATGCTGGAGCGACAAGGACAAGATAGAAAAATTGAATAACACGATAAAAATTTGTACTGGCGTAAAAGCATTTGGCAAGTGTATTTTTCGAGTACTATAAATTCTAAACGTAGGAAGTAAAAACAAAAATACCCATCAGTTTTACAACAGAAAGTATCCAGTATTCTTCGAAGAAACAATTCAATGAGAAGAGCCGCTTTTGTTGCCTTTTATCTTTAAAAAACGAAAAAGCGGATCGAAACAAAATGAATTAAAAAGGTTGCTGCGATAAAACGGCAACCTTTTATTTATTAAAAAAATGATCGATTGTGATATTCATTAATCGCATCCGGTTGCCAGCTTTTACAACTGATAATGCAGCCTTAAAGAAACAATATGTACCGGGCCGCGATCTTTGTTGTATGCCGGATGAGCAACAAATTGGTAGTCGGGCGAGATGAAGAAGCCTTTAAAGGCGTTGAATGAGTAATATGCCTCTATAATATTTTCGGTTCCATAATTCAACCTTCCGTCACCGATTAAAAAGCCATATCCTCCTGCGGCGAGATAATCTCTGTGATCCTTCGACAAACCGTTTACTACAGTTGCTATACCCAGCACATCATTTGGTCTTTTCCACATAGCTCCTGCAAACGAAAAGCCTGTTGCAATACTTCTATCTATCTCGGTAAAAGCCCATGTCTCATTCTTTCCGTCGTTATAGCTTGCCCTAATAAAATTTGATACCCTACCAAAATGATTATCAACAATTGCGTAAATGCCTTTCTTATCCCTGCCATATAATCTACTGTCGGTAACATCAGGATTTATCTGAGAACTTTTTATAGCAGTTTCATAGTTACCCATTCGTGCTTTGTTATAGAAGATGCCAAGATGCACATCTGTAAAAACTGTCTCACTCTTTTTTATTAAATTGTCTTTTTCTATCTCCAGTGCAGTACCCATAGCATTTCCTGGTTTAAACTGAAGTTCTTGTCCATTCGCTTCCATCGGAACGGCGGTAACAGCGCCACGAATTTTCCAGTCTCCTAAAAATGCCTGTGCAACACCTCCTATTGTATATCCCCGAACATTTGCAGGATAATCCCATGCACCACTTGCCATCAAACTCCAATTGAAAAAATGTAAGCGGGGATCATGACTAATGTTTGATCCGTCAAAAAAATCAGTGAGGCTAAACTTGCCAAATAAGACAGAAAGATATTTTTCAGGAATAGGTGTTTTAGTACTATCCGGAAAAATCGCTTTCAACTGTTTTTTACTTATAAAGGGAAATCGATATTCGCCATACAAGCGGGCGATATAGGGTTGCGGAGCAGGATCACCAACCCGGTAAATTTCGCCATTTGGAAAACCGGCAATACCAAGTGTTTTACTTAATCCTTTTCCGCCCGCCGCTTCCGGATTGAAAACGATATAGGCATTTTTAAATGGATGGTAGTTGACATAAAAAGTAGTGGTCAGAGAGGGCTTTATTCCTTCCTCTGGCTCGAGGCTATTATCACCCTGGTATGGCGAACTGAATTTGAAATGGTACTGAGGTATTACTGTTGCCTGCCAATGAACAGTTAGTTTTTTCTCAGTAGTATCCTGGGCAGAGACAACATGAACACATATTATAAGAAACAAGAAAAAAGCAAGTCTTATGATTGCATGTGTTGTAGTATTAATACCGTTTCTTTTCATGAAAAAATGTATTGCAGCCTTACGATCATTTCCTACATAGCTATTAGACTATTTTGCTTCGGCATAGCTTTTTAAAAGTTTGCGGGTCTCTTTGCCTGATTCTCTTAAATCCTTTTCAAGCCACTTACCATCTGAAC
>JALYZZ010000175.1 GCA_030948675.1 Bacteroidota bacterium
AAAACAACTTAATCTATTATCAATTTTTAGGGGGTCAATTTGCCGTGGCCCAAGGGGGTCAGTTACCCCTGGCCAACAGGGGTCAACTTAACGTGGGCAGAGGGGATCAATTTGCACGTGTTTTCCAATAGACAACGCATCCTGTAAATCTCCCACTTTTATACGTCTCGAAAAGTGTAAATGTATAAAATCCGGTTTTCAAACCGCCGGCATGTACCCAACTCTAAGCACAGCTTCAAGCATGTACACCTTCTCTAAATTCCTCAAGCATTTTTTTATTGAATGCCTGCAGGTCTTTTGGCGAACGGCTTGTTACAAGACCGTTGTCAACTACTACTTCCTGATCTACCCAGTGCGCACCTGCATTTATTAGGTCTGTTTTAATGGAGTTGTACGAGGTCATTGTTCTGCCCTTTAATACTCCTGCTTCTATTAACAATTGGGGGCCGTGACAGATGGCTGCAACTGGTTTGCCTGCTTCAAAAAAAGAACGTGCAAATTGCACACAGTCGGGGTTGGCGCGCATCAGGTCTGGATTGATAACGCCGCCAGGTATCATCAGGCCGTCATAGTCGTCTTCCTTTGCATCCTTCACATCTATATCGGCGGCAATTTCAATTGTCCATTCCTTATGTTCCTTTAGGGCGCGCACTTTCTTTTGCGGCGATACTATATGTACCGTAGCTCCCGCCTCTTCTAACGCCTTTTTCGGTTCTGTCAGCTCCACCTCCTCAAAACCTGTTTCAGTTAAAATCGCTATTTTCTTTCCGGTTAATGTTGCCATAATTCGTTTCATTTTTATTTATACAATAGCCGTAAATCCACAATTATTTTACCAATTACTGTATTTTATGCTTTGTTCAACAGATGCTATGTAGAGCCGCTTGAAAGCTTAACATTCGTGCGCTTACTGTTATATCACACTCCGACACTCTACACAATTGTATAATTTATACCTCAACTTCAAAAACTGTAACGCAAGCGGATGGGATACTTTTTAAAAAGGGCATTTTATTAAATTTATAATACAGAGCTAGCTTTTACCTGCGAAAAAATGCTGCTGATCTTTTACTTGCTAAGGTTGAGTATCGTATTGGGATGCACACATTTATGCAGCAATTATGGTGTTTTCGATGTCTATTGAGCCTGTTTCATTCAGTTTTCCAGATTTTCATTGTCAAAAAAAAATTAATACGAACAGTTGAAGTGAACCTTCAGTAACGGTGACCACAACAGTATTAATAAATATTTCAAATAAAAATATTTATCCTCTGACAACATGTATTGCTATTTTCGCGAATTAAAGAAAAAATAATAACACATTTTGATTTTTCATTTTATGAATTTTAAACCCCCACCCATGAGAAAGTTTTTACTTTTTATTTTTCTCGCGTTAGCAACAACCCATGGATTTTGCCAGGGCTCAATAATAAGCGGAACGGTAACCGACCAGAATGGCAACCCCCTTGTGGGAGCTACGATTGCTTTTCCCAATGGTGGCCAGAGTACGACCACCAATTCTGCAGGAACTTTTAGCACAAACGTTCCTGCTAACACAAAGCAAATCGAGGTTAGTTATGTTGGCTACCTAAAGCAAACGGTCTCGATAGGAAACCAACGGAATTTATCGATCAGCTTATCGCCTTCTGACCCTGGTTTATCAGAAGTTGTAGTGGTTGCTTATGGTACGGTAAAAAAGGAAGCACTTACTGGTTCTATCGGCACCATAAAAGCGACGGATATAGCAAAAAGACCGATTGCAAATATTACAAGCGCCATTGAAGGTGCCATTCCAGGCGTTATTACCTCTACAACCAGTGGTCAGCCTGGTGCCGGGCTATCAATAAGGGTAAGAGGTTTTGGATCTATTAATGCTTCATCTGACCCTTTGTATGTGGTAGACGGTGTGCCTTATGTAGGAAACACTGCTAACATTAACCCTGACGATGTTGAGAGTATTACTGTTCTAAAAGATGCCGCCTCCAGCGCTTTGTACGGCTCGCGGGCTGCTAATGGTGTAGTAATTATAACTTCAAAAAAAGGACGAAAAGGTCGCAATAATATTTCTGTAAATATAAAGCAGGGCATTGCTCAACGTGGTTTACCGGAATACGACCGTTTGAATGCACACCAATATTATCCAATAATGTGGGAGGCCTACCGCAACTCTCTTGTTTATCCTGCTACCGGAACAGGTATCAGTCTCGATTCTGCTAACAGGGTAGCTTCTGGTTTAACCAGCAGGACCAGCATAAAAGGACTTTTAGCGTACAATCCTTTTAATGTTGCCGATAATACGATTGTAGGTACTGATGGCAAAATAAATCCAAATGCGAAATTGCTTTATGCTGATGACCTTGACTGGACAAAAGATCTTTTAAGAAACGGACCGCGTAAAGATTACTCTGTAAATTTTAATGGAGGTAGCGACAAATCCGATTACTACCTATCATTAGGTCATGTTGATGAATCGGGCTATACTCTTAAGACTGATTACAAAAGATATACTGCAAGGTTGAATGTGAATGTTCAACCAAAAACGTGGCTTAAAACCGGCCTTAACATGTCGGGCAATTACTCTGTATCAAATGTGGCAAATGACGCAAGCAGTACCACCTTTGTTAATCCATTCTTTTTCTCAAGGAACATCGGTCCTATCTATCCTGTGTATGCCCATAATATGACAACAGGAGAGTATTTGATCGACCCGGTCACCAATCAAAAATATTGGGATCTTGGTAATATGAATGGTACATTAGGAGTACCTAGCCGCCCGAGTGGTGGATTTGGAGGCAGGCAAGCTTTGGCAGAAACTTCGCTAAATGATAACTTGTTTAGAAGAAGTGTTGCAAGCGCAAGAAACTACGTTGATATCACTTTTTTAAAAGATTTTAAGTTTACCAATAATATCTCAGTCGATATTCAGAACCAAAATAGCAGCACTTACCAAAACACTTTGGTAGGGGATGGAGCGCCTGGAGGACGAGCATCAAAAGAGGCATTTACCAGCACAGGATTAACCCTAAACCAGTTGCTGAACTATGGTAAGCAATTGAGTGATCACAGAATAGATGTGTTACTGGGACATGAAACCTTTAATGATTATGAAACTGACCAGTATGGTTTTAAGCAAGGCCAGACTTCTTCAGGAAATACTGAATTAAATAATTTCACTACCATTAACGCTGTTACGTCTCAAGTAGATAAGTATCATATTGAAAGTTATTTTTCAAGATTAAACTACGATTTCAAAAGCAAATATTTCCTCTCCGGAAGTATTCGTACCGATGGTAATTCCAAATTTGCTGCAGAATCAAGATGGGGAACCTTTTGGTCTGTAGGTGGTGGATGGAGAATAGAGAAAGAGGAGTTTATGAAGAAGTTTTCGGGTATTGACTTCCTTAAACTTAGAGG
>JALYZZ010000279.1 GCA_030948675.1 Bacteroidota bacterium
TTCTTACCGTATATTCAGGTTGATACGAGACACGGCCGGTCTTACTCCCTGGCAACCTGCTGCAACATTTGTTGCTACACCTACGCCCCAGACTGTGGAGTTCGTAGATAATAATTTAAGATTTATAAAACTGCATGCCCCGGTTGTTGAAGGATACACGTGGAAGGGAAATTCGTTTATAGACGCCAAATCTGCAAACAGCACGGTCGGCTTTCTTGACGAATGGCAATACGAATACAGAAATTTGGGACAGCCTTTTACAACGCTCACTACAAAGTACGATAGTACCGTCACTGTTTTTCAACAAGACGAAACTACCCCTCCCGGTCCGTTCAATAAAAACAACTACCAGCAGCGAAACTTTGGAACCGAAGTGTTTGCTAAA
Organism: Bacteroidota bacterium; assembly: GCA_030948675.1. GTDB lineage: Bacteria > Bacteroidota > Bacteroidia > Chitinophagales > Chitinophagaceae > Segetibacter. Next base: position 386 of record JALYZZ010000279.1, read on the forward strand.
GGCATCGGAATGGTTTACAAAGAGTTTTTGCATTGGACATGGCAAATTACTCCACCGCCTGCTAAATATGAAGATGGTAGTTACGGTGTAAAACTTCGGTTGATAAGCCATAATTAGCGGAGGTTATTCACACATGTGTATTTGGCGTGCTTTCTGTTGTTTCCAACAAATAATTGCCGGTTGAATGAAAACTACTTTAATTACTATTTTATTTTTAGTCGCCGCTCGTGCAGACGGTCAATACAATAAGTTAATTATTCAATTAACAGATAAAGGAACAAGCATATTTAGCTTCAGCAAACCATCTGAATTTCTATCACAAAGAGCCATACAAAGACGCACAAGATTCAACATAGCTATTGATAGCCTTGATATTCCTGTGAATATAAAATATGTTGACAGTATAAGAAATGCAGGCAATGTAAATATTTTGAGCACTTCCAAGTGGTTGAACCAGGTTCTGATTGAAACCAACGATCTGACTGCTTTAAAAAAAATAGGGTTATTCGCATTTGTAAAAACGACCAAAGGAGTTGGCAACAGAAGTGCTGCCACAATTAAAAATGATAAGTTTAGAGAACCTGCAGGTACACCCCAAATGCCTCTAAGCCAGCGGGTGACGGAAGCGAACAGCGATACCTACAACTACGGCAGCAACTACCCTCAGATACATATACATGAGGGCGAATATTTACATAATAAAGGGTATCACGGAGAGTCAATGCAAATAGCAGTGCTTGATGCCGGTTTTAAACAATATAAAACGATCACGGCGTTTGACAGCATCAGGAATAATGGGCAGGTATTGGGTGAACGTGATTTTGTAGCCTTTGATAACAGCGTGAATGAAGACGATGCGCACGGCATGCAGTGTCTTAGCATTATGTCTGCTAACTGGCCAGGAAAAATGGTTGGTACAGCTCCCAAAGCGAGTTACTGGCTGATAAGAACAGAGAACGCAGCCACCGAATACCCAATTGAAGAACACAATTGGGTTGTAGGCGCAGAATTTGCCGACAGCACCGGTTGTGATCTCATTTCTACATCGCTCGGTTACACCACTTTTGACGATCCTTCATTTAATCATACCTATAACGAATTGTATAAGAACGCTGCAATGGTTTCGCAAGGCGCTTCTATAGCGGTCAAAAAAGGAATGATCGTATCAGCAAGCGCAGGAAATGATGGCGCAAGTTCATGGAAATATATTTCCTTTCCTGCTGACGCAGATAGTGTATGCACGGTAGGTGCGGTAAACGTATCAGGGGCGATCGCAAGCTTCAGCAGTTATGGTTATCCGGGAAAGGTAAAGCCCAATATTGTTTCAGTTGGTTCAGGTACAGTAATGGCCGGTGCAAATAATCTACCAACAACAGGAAACGGTACCTCTTATTCCAATCCAAACGTGGCGGGATTAATAGCGTGTTTATGGCAGGCATTCAAGAACGTTAGCAACATGAAAATACTTGATGCGGTTTATAAAAGTGCTGATAAATATAATTCACCTGATAACCGCTATGGCTATGGACTTCCCAACTTCAGAATTGCCTACCAGTTATTGAAACATGATGAAAATGTGGCACTTTATGGCAATGAGTGGTTATTTGCAACACCCCGGCCTTTTAACAGTGACCTTTCAATAAAATTTATCGGAAGAACCGATGGGGCTGTCACAATTTCCCTGGTTAGCCCCACTGGACAGACAGTCGCAATACATAATTTTACTAGCGAGAAAGAGGAGGTTTATAACTACACTTTTTCTAATCTTGGCAGCCTTCCTCCAGGTTTATACTCCGTTATTTATTCGGACGGCACAACTACCCATGTAATCACTGTGCAAAAAGGTAATATTTTTGAAAAAGAATGGTTAGTTGCTGTCCCAAATCCTTTTAAAAACGATCTCACTATTTATATAAAGGGACAAGAAACAGGTGAAGTTAATCTCAGACTAATAGATACAAGAGGCAACGTAGTCGAGATAATTACAACACAAGTAACACAAAATGAAACGGCAACTATTCATTTCCAGCATGTACAAAATGTTTCGTCAGGAGTGTATTTTCTTCAATATAAAGGGCAGTCTCAAAAACGAACTATACGACTATTTAAATTATAGTGATTACATGTAAGATCGGTGGTTATAACAAAACTATACTAATTCTATCGCGGTCTTAGGTGAGTTTAAACAGGGCTGCAAACATTGTGTCAGCCTTTAGATCATATCCCTTTAACAACTCCATTTTTAGCAATATCAACCCTGTCTGTGATTCGATAAATTCAGCCACTTCTTCATTTTCTTTTTTAAATACCGAGCAAGTGATGTATAAAAAATACCCGCCTTTATTCAGGTATGAAACTGCGTTTGCTGCAATCCTTTTTTGCAGACTGCTGTATCTAATTATTTCCTCCGGTTTAAAAAACAACAACTGTTCGGGAGTACGAGACCAGGTACCCGATCCACTGCAGGGTGCGTCACAAATGATAAGATCAAAAAATTTGTTTTTTAAACAATGAAGGTCTTTAGCATCAGTAAGATCAGCAACAAAATAATCATAATTAGTTACACGAGCGCTTTTAAAACGGCTATGAAGGTTTTGAATAATTGTCTGCCGCACATCAGAAACAGTGAGGTGTATGCCGGGAATAAGATCATAAGCCATGATAGATTTGCCGCCACTTGCAGCACAACAGTCCCACACTTTCGCTGACATTCCCACATCATTTACCGGCAGCAACTCTCCTACTCTTTGTGAATTCAAATCTTGTATCACGCCTTCTTTGTTGATGTCTATTACATTTTCAAGCATGGTTCCGTTTTCTACAGCAAGACAGTATTCGCCTATTTGCTTAAAACCTATTTGAGCCGCATAAAGTTTTTTATTTAATACTTCCAACTTTCCCGGCCTTACCCGTACAAAAACATCAGGCTGAATAAGAAAAGATGTATTAAAATTGAGCTTGTTAATACCTGCAGATAATTCGTTAGGCCAGGGAAAGATTTCATTTACCTTCAGGTTAACAAGTAGTAATTTTTCATTTAATGGAAGTGAAATGTGGTCATTCCAGTTAAGTCTTTCACTTTGTAGAATTTCGCTGGTAACTTTTGTCGTTAAAAAAAGC
>JALYZZ010000639.1 GCA_030948675.1 Bacteroidota bacterium
GTGTCTGCACCTGGAGATTATATATTGGATCCATGCGCTGGAAGCTACTCTGTCTTTGAGGCTTGTAAACTAATTGACAGAAATTTTATTGGGGGTGATCTTAAGCCGCGCGAGATTTAGTGAACTAAAGAAACAGTAATTGTGATACGGGGCTGATAGTAAAGCTTTCTTTTACTGCTTCATCATTTTCGATTTCGGACGCAAGCTTATTGGCTATCAATTTTTAAAATGAATTGATCATTTCATACTACAAAAAGGAGCGCCAGCATTAACGGCATTACAAAGCCGAATGGCAGAAAATATTTTCCAATCCTTTGCTGATCCAATTAACCTTCTCTTAACCCAACCATCTTCGTAAAATTACCGGCTATGATTAAAATTAAAACAAGGTTTAATACATTTTTCATCTAATAAGTTGAGCCAGGCATAAAAGTAGGATGTATTCTTACGAAAAAAATTACGGAGAATAATGGGTAAATTTTTAATCCTTTTGTTAACCTGCTCTTTCTGTTTAAGCTGCATGCAGGTTACGGCGCAAATAGAAAGTAATGCTGGCGATTCGTTGGAAAGGGCTAGGCAAGAGGAAGTGCCTTATCACCGGAGGCAGGTGGATCTTATAGACTTAGGCATGAAGCTGCTTGGCAAAAATCCCAGTCTGCGGTTAAAAGACCTTGGAAAAATTGATACTAAATTAAAGTTGTCAGTGGGCCCAATAATAGAATACACTCTTTCTACAGGTTTTACCGGCGGAATATCTGCAGGGGCAGCTCTTTCAACCAGCGTACTCACGCCAACAAATGTGTCGTCAATACTTTTCGCCGCCAAATACACTGAGAAAAGACAGTTCTTGCTCCCAATCCAAACCTCTCTATGGCTGCCCGGAAACAAATTCCTTTTTACAGGTGATTGGCGTTTTTTCAAATATCCGCAGAATTCCTATGGTTTTGGCGGTTATACGACTGCCAATGATGTGTTTACTGTTTCCTATCAGTATATCCGATTTTACGAAACGGCATTGAAAAAAATTAAAGGAAACTTGTATGCGGGGCTCGGTTACCAGCTTGACTACCATACCAATATTTCTCAACAAGGTGTTGAGCCAGGTAGAATAACCGATTTTTCGAAATACGGTTTTACCAACAAATCAACTTCATCCGGTTTATCAATTAACCTCGTGTATGATTCGAGAAAGAATTCAATTAATCCTGAAGGTGGTAGCTTTTTTACCAGCCTGATGTTTTTACATAATTCGACACTATTGGGAAGCAGCAGCAATTCAAACTCTGCCCTCATTGACATAAGAAAATATTTTAAACTTAGGGGAAGCCTGGTACTTGCTTTGTGGAGCTATAATGTTATTACACTTAGCGGAAATCCTCCCTATTTGGATTTACCCGGAACGGGCAGTGACACTTATAACAATACTGGACGGGGATATGAGCTTGGAAGGTTTATAGGCAAAAAGATGGTTGACCTGGAGGCAGAACTAAGATTTGGAATAACGAAAAATGGCTTACTTGGCGGCGTAATTTTTACTAATGCAGAATCAGTATCTGAATTGAATAATAGGTTTGCGGTTATTTCACCGGCTGCGGGAATTGGACTCCGCGTGAAGTTTAACAAGCTTTCAAATACTAATGCATGTCTCGACTATGGCGTTGGAAAACGAGGATCACGTGGTTTTTTTGGAAACCTGGGAGAAACGTTTTAGTTAAGCCGGGCACTTTGAATGATACTATGGATTGATCAATTAAATAATCTTTTATTGCAGTTGATCATACATTTACTTTCTGAATACAGGTACCACATACTATTTCCTTTAGCTATTGTTGAGGGTCTTATAATAGCGGTCATAGCCGGTTTTTGTGAATAATGGGTTTATGAACCCTTTGATAGTATTTCCAATTTTCGTGGCTGGAGATATCGTTGGCGACTCAGGCTGTTACCTGCTCGGTCGTTTGGGCGTTCCGGCTGTGCATGGCTTATATATTGCAACAAGAAAATATTGCTTAAAAACTTTTACTAAAACAATATCTAATTCATATGGATCTACAATTAACTGACCCTATTTACAACGAGACGGAGAAAAGCAGCTTTTTCGAAACCTTTTTCCTGAAATTGCTTAACAATAAACGTGATTTACCTTTTATATACCTGTCACTTAAAATAACATTTGTTGTTGTTCCTTTCGCTTTATACCTGTTTCTTGGTAAAAATATTCATCCGGCTTTCTATGTAATTTACCTTGCCCTGATCTTTATTTTTTTCTTGGGACCGTTCATATTAATGCTGCATAATACCTGTCACCGAAAACTTTTTAAAAAGCAATATTCTTTTCTAATAAAATACATCCATTGGTTTTTAGGTGGTTTTTTTGGTCAAACTCCTGAGACATATTTTTATCATCATATCGCTATGCACCACGCTGAAAATAACCAGGTGGAAGATCTTAGTTCTACAATGAAATTTCGGCGAGACAGTATACGAGGGTTTTCAAAATATTTAATCTCATTTTATTTCCGCGGAGTGTTGGATCTGGCTTCCTACTTTAAAAAAAAAGATAGAAAAAAATTTTCATCAACAATAATTGCTGGCGAGTGCATTTATTTTACGATAGTCATTCTGTTATGTTATTACAATTTAAAAGCTACTATCATTGTTTATATTCTTCCATTAATATTTACCCGCTTTGCTATGATGGCGGGCAATTGGGCTCAACATGCTTTTATAGATCCTGCAAACCCCGATAACATCTATAAAAACAGCATCACGTGTATTAATACAGTTTATAACAAACAATGCTTTAATGATGGTTACCACATTGGCCATCATTTAAGGCCTGCACTACATTGGACTGAAATGCCTAATAATTTTTTGCAGAACATAGAAGAATACAAACAGAACGATGTGGTCGTTTTCTCCGGCTTAGATTATTTTCAGATTTGGTTTCTGCTTATGACTAAAAATTATAAATATTTAAGTAAAAGATTTGTTTGTCTTTCAAATAAATTTGATTCCAGAGAAGAGATAATTACTTTTTTAAAAAGTAGAACAAGAACTTCTATCACACTCAATATCTAATAAAAAGACTATGCAATCACGTTGCACCACCACCACTAATCCTGGAGAAATTGTCGTATTCTTTACTTTAGTCAAAAAATCTGCGTTTGCTTTTGAAACATTATTATGAAACGGTATACCAGCTCTTGCCTAAGTTGTTTTGCATATTATTCCTCATAGTACATTTTTAACCAACACCGTGCTTGCCGGGATAATGTTTACTTCAAGGGTGCGTATGAACACGAAGCAAGACGGGCAGCGAAACTTGCAAAATTTTTAAAAAGTTAAGGGATTTCAAATACAATTATTGAAGCCGTTAAGAATTGTATCCTTGCAAGAAGATTGCACGAAAAAAAAGAATTTGTGCCTTAGAAAGGTGTACCCCAAACTGTGCCCAAAACTCTTCAACTAACTAATAAAAAGTAGCCTTGACAGGAATCGAACCTGTATCTAAAGTTTAGGAAACTTCTATTCTATCCCCGTCCGAACGGCGTCAGCCGGGCGGGCATTGAAACTATAGCCTTACTTTTGAACTTAAAAATCTTCTTCCGGCGGCAGACTTGAAATACTTCTCCCGTGCAATCGCTTCCCGTTCCGTATCGAAAGTTTCGTAGTAAATGACTTGAAAAGGAACATATGGCCGAATGGAAACGGTCATCCCAGAATTATGCTGCTGTAAACGCATCGAAATATCTTTGCAATGCCCTTTATAGAAATAATCATGTTCGATGCTCTTTAAAACATAAGCATAATACATGAGAAGGTTTTTTGTAGCCTTGACAGGAATCGAACCTGTATCTAAAGTTTAGGAAACTTCTATTCTATCCATTGAACTACAAGGCCGGTTGAATTCCGGCAAAAATAATAGTTTCCGGCATTCGAATTATAGCTATTTTTCCTGCAAACTTGTTTTATGCTAAAAAAATTGCCTTGTCATTTATTGCTCTTTATTGCTTTTGCCAGCTATGCCTCCATAGCAAGTGGTCAAACTAAAAAACCTGTAATGCTTAACCACATTGCAGTATATGTAAAAGACCTGGGAGTGATGACAGAATTTTACAGAACTATCGTGGGTATAGACACGATGCCTGAGCCTTTTCACGATGGTCGCCATACCTGGTTTCCAATCGCTGAACATAGCCAGCTTCATTTAATAAAAGGAGCAAAAGAAGTTGTACAGCACGATAAAAA
>JALYZZ010000364.1 GCA_030948675.1 Bacteroidota bacterium
ATCCAGGCTTGCTTTCAACCCTGATCTTTTCACCATTTCGTGGTACAAATTCATTGCATAAAATAAGGCCTAATCCAGTTCCGATTTCATTTGTAGTCCCCATTGTTGTTACTGTTTGGCTGCAAAAAGATTGAGTATTTTAGAAGCAGGAATGCTTATCCCTTTATCGCGGATTTGCGCCGGGATAGCCGTTTCCAGTTCTTGCGCCGAGATAGTGATTGTATTTCCGGTGTTTGAAAATCTTATTGCGCTTGATAGTAGATTTCTAAATACCACAACAATCATATCCCCTGGTGGCCATGCCCTTAAAGCAGGTAATATCAGCCTGGCCTTTTTTAAAATTGATCATCCTCGCTAACTCAATTCCCTTATTAGCATACAACAAATGCTGCTTCAAAAGACTACAACATCTGTCAGTACCTAGTGCTGCAATCTTTTAATGGAAGCACTTGAAAAACACCAAGGATCTCAAACCGTTTGCGGTTGAAGCACTCCTTGTGGTCTTACATCTCAGTTTTTACTTGTTGTTTTGCTAAATGCAACTAAAGAGGAAATTTTCCGTCTCTGACTAGCTTTTCTGCAATTCGCCTTCTTGCATCTTTTGTGTTGAGCGGCTGCACTTTAGTAAAACGCTTAATCCCCAACAGCATCATTCTTTGCTCATCACCTTGTGCAAATGCGTTTATTGCATCTTTTCCGTATTTATTTATCTGATCTGCGGCATCGTACAGATAAACCCTCATTATGTCCATTTCAAATTCTATCGCTGAATCTCCTTTTGCCTCTGCCAGTTTCATTACGCGCAATAAGGCGCTTTCTGCCGTAAAAGTTTTAATAATCATATCAGCCACATTCATCAATATTTCCTGCTCACTTTCTAATTTCATCATTAACTTTTGTACTGCAGCCCCGGCGGTCATTAGTATTGCTTTTTTAAAGTTGGCTATTGCTTTGCTCTCTTTTGCAAAAGCTTCTTCATCGTTTGTGCTGAAATCAGGAATGCCCGTTAACTCTTTTTGTACACTTGTTGCTGGTGCCATTAAATTAAGCCTGCCTTTCATTGACCGCTTTAGTAACATATCCACTATCAACAGCCTGTTGATTTCATTTGTGCCTTCATATATCCGGTTGATTCTGCTATCGCGGTAAGCTCTCGAGATCACGTACTCGTCACTATACCCATTGCCGCCATGTATCTGTACACCCTCATCTACAACAAAATCCAACACTTCGCTGCCAAGCACTTTTAAGATCGCACATTCAATGGCATATTCTTCAGCCGCTCCCAGAAGTGCTTCATTGAAAGGTTTACCCAGATCGAATAATTCAGCCTCTTTATCATCAATCCATTTGGCAGTGCGATAGAGCGCACTTTCGCAAGCCCAGGTTTGTATTGCCATCTCTGCCAGCTTATGTTTTATTGCTCCGAAATTGCTGATCGATTGTTTAAATTGCTCCCGGGCAATAGCATATTCAAGAGAGGTATTCATAGCCCTTTTTGCTCCACCAAGCGTGGCTGCACACAACTTTAACCGTCCGATATTCAGTATGTTGAACGCGATTACATGCCCTTTTCCAACGTCGCCCAGAACATTCTCAACCGGCACCTTACAATCCTGGAAAAACAGTTGCACTGTAGAAGAGCCTTTAATGCCCATTTTATGTTCTTCGGCGCCCTGAGAAAAGCCTTCAAAACCACGTTCTATAATAAAGGCGGTAAACTTGTCGCCATCAATTTTTGCAAATACCGTATAAATGTCGGCAAAGCCTCCATTTGTTATCCAGCATTTTTGGCCAGTGATCAGGTAGTGTTGGCCATCTTCACTTAATCTGGCAGTTGTTTTAGCGCCGAGTGCGTCGCTTCCGCTATTTGGCTCGGTTAAACCGTACGCTCCTTTCCATACTCCTGTAGAAAGATTTGGCACGTATTTCTGCTTTTGTTGTTCGGTACCGAAATATAAAATAGGTAAGGTGCCAATACCGGTGTGTGCAGAAACTGCGACGGAAAAACTAAAGCCTCCTCCAAGTCCTTCACTTACCAAAGTGGACGTGATGAACTCCTTTCCCAGTCCCCCGAGTACTTCCGGTATCGATACATTCAGTAATCCTTGCTCTCCCGCTTTTGTCAAGAGCGAAGGCATTAAACCTGTCTCCATTTTATCAATTCTTTCAATTGCCGGCATTACCTCAGTATCTAAAAAGTCGCGACACATGTCTTTGACCATCTGCTGCTCTTCATTGTAATCCTCTGGTATAAAAACATCATAGGGAGAGGTCTCCTTAAGCAACCATCCTGCACCTTTAATTACTGCTGTTTTTTGTAAGGTTTCCATGTTTTAAAGACTTTAGGTTGGAAAATTATGTTTAAGATTAAGGGGGTGGAAGATTAGCGGTAAAGAATTTGGGGTCTAAAGTTGGAATGCCAGGGATATGTTTTGCTTTTACATACGCCTATTACCCTATGCCTTCCACCTCTTACCTTCCAGCCTATTTAAGGTTGTCATACACTTTTTGTAATACTGCTTTACACGTTTCTATGTCGCTGTTGCTTACTGCCTGTAGTGCCTCGTTCAGCGTATTATTTGCTAGCTCAATGGTATCTTCCTGCAGTTTTTTTGATGTCTCTGTCAGATAGATCAGGTTAATTCTCCGGTCGGCTTTTGAAGGCACTCTCTTCACAAGCCGTAGTTTTTCCAGGTTATCAACGAGCCTGGTAATGCTTGGCTTATCTCTAAAGCTTTGTATGCATAGCTCCTGCTGACTAAGACCATCCTGCTTCCAAAGGTGATACAATACGCTCCATTGCTCTATCGTTATTTCGATGCCTGCCTGTTTAAAATTTTTTTGTAATCTTCTTGCTACAGCCGTCGACGCCATCCCGGTCATAAAGCTGTATAATTCGCCCCGTTTGAATTGGTTGTTTGGCATATAGTTAGTTATGCAACTATTTCAAATTTACTGGTATTTTTAATTAAAGCGAATTTTTTTTAAAGGTTTTTTTTAAAAAATTATTTCTAGCCTATTAATTTTTCTACTCTTTGTATTACGGCTTGCGCCCCCGCTTTTGTAATTCTTCATACAACTTAAGAAGGCTTAATAAAGATGCCGCAAAAACAAAGTTGTCTTGTGCGGCATCTTTCCATCATACAAACACTATTTTGGCAAGTGTTCCTGATAGATGCAAAAATAATTTAGCTTTTTTAAAGGCAGGGATAGTTACCCACAGATATAATATAAAACGCGCGGGGAAAACACAAAATTAAAGGATGCAATTCGACAGATGTAGTGACACTTATACCACGACAGCGCATAAACAAACAAAGGCGTTGTTAAGAAACCTTACTTACCATTTTTACTACCGGCACTATCATTTCTTCCATACTTACCCCACCGTGTTGAAAGGTGTTTCGGTAATAGTTCACAAAATGATTGTAGTTGTTAGGGTAGCAAAGAAATCCATCTTCCTTTGCAAAAATAAAAGATGAGTTTACGTTTGGAACTGGTAATCCTGCCTGCCTTGGATCTTTAAAAGCCAACACATCTTTCGGCTCATAATTTAAGTTTCGCCCGTGTTTATATCGAAGATTTGTAGTGGTTTGCTTGTCGCCGATAACTTTATAGGGTGTTTTTACTTTTACCGTACCGTGATCGGTAGCCACAATCAGGTTTACTTTTTTGTCGGCAATTTTTTTTAGTGCCTGGTTCAGAGAGGAGTGTTCAAACCAACTACGTGTAATGCTGCGGTAGCTAATTTCATCACCAGCAAGTTCTTTCAAGACCTCCATTTCAGTACGGGCGTGACTAAGCATATCGACGAAGTTGTAGACGATTATGTTTAGATCGTTGCCCATCATGTTATGAATATTGTTTACAAGGTGCTGTCCTTCGTTGTTATTGACAACTTTTGTATAGCTATACTTGATATTGTCTTTTCTAAGCCTTTTTAGTTGACCCTTAAAAAATGTTTCTTCAAACAAATTTTTGCCACCTTCTTCATCGTCATTTTTCCACTCATTTGGAAACTGCTTTTCTATGTCTATTGGTAACAATCCCCCAAAAATTGCGTTGCGAGAATACTGAGTAGCAGTAGGTAAAATACTGTAAAAAGTTTCTTCTTCAAGTATCCGAAAGTTTTCTGCAAACAAGGGCTGTATTGCTTTCCACTGATCAAAACGAAGATTATCTATTAACAGAAAAAAAGTAGGCACTCCCTTTTCAACATGTGGCAATACTTTAAACTGCAACAAATTGTGGCTCATAATAGGCGCATTGTTGCGAGGATCGAGCCACGAGGCATAATTGCGGCTTATAAATTTAAAAAACTCGGTATTGGCCTCCTGTTTTTGGCTGTGTAAAATCTCCTGCATTTCAGGGCTGTCGCTTTTTTCCATTTCAAGCTCCCAATACACAAGTTTCTTATAAATATCCATCCACTCATTATAGTCAGGGTTGCTGTTTAACGACATAAACAACTCTCGAAATTGCTGTTGGTAAGCTGTTGTTGTTTTTTCGGCAACAAGCCGCCTGTTGTCAATAATTTTCTTCAGGCTCAACCAAACCTGGTTAGGGTTCACCGGTTTTATCAGGTAGTCACTAATCTCATTGCCAATTGCATCATCCATCAAATTTTCAGTCTCGTTTTTAGTAATTAAAACGATGGGTATTTGAGAATTTACTGCTTTTATCTGCGCCAGCGTCTGAAGGCCGGTAAGACCGGGCATGCTTTCATCCATAAGCACTACGTCAACGGGGTTATCCTTTACATATTCAATCGCATCAAACCCGTTTGTCAGCGTAGCTACTTCGTAACCTTTATTTTCTAAAAAAATTTTTTGACTTTGTAAACTTTCTATTTCATCGTCAACCCATAAAATTTTTGCTAAAGACATAATACAAACGCATGATTTGGTGTGCAATAATTCAAAAATACCCTTTTTAATACAGCCGATAGTAGATTTGCGGCCAGTAACTACATTTTAACAACAACTTTTTCAATGGCTGTTCAACCCCGAAAAATCATCAATGATCCCGTTTATGGTTTTATCAGTATCAAAGATCCGCTCATTTTTAAAATCACAACACATACTTATTATCAAAGACTTAGACGCATATACCAGATGGCTCTTGCTCATCTTGTTTACCCGGGCGCGGTTCATACCCGCTTTCACCATTCGCTGGGTGCATATCATTTGATGTCTGGCGCCCTGACTGAATTGTGCAGTAAAGGAATAGAGATTACTCCGCAGGAAGAAGTGGCGGCAAAAGCAGCTATCTTATTACACGACATTGGTCATGGACCTTTTAGCCATGCTTTAGAAAATATTTTGCTTAAGGGCGTTCACCACGAAACCTTGAGTCTTCATATTATGCGCTTGCTAAATCAGGAATTAGGCGGCGAGCTTCAAATGGCGATAGATATTTTTACCGGCAAGTATCCAAAGCGATTTTTGCACCAGTTGGTAAGTGGGCAGTTAGACGTTGACAGAATGGATTATCTGACACGCGACAGTTTTTTTACCGGCGTAAGCGAAGGGGTCATTGGCTATGACCGCATCATAAAAATGATGACGGTTAAAGACGGGGAACTAATGGTTGAAGAAAAGGGGATATACAGCATTGAAAAGTTTTTAGTAGCACGTCGTTTGATGTATTGGCAGGTATACCTGCACAAAACGGTGCTAGTTGCAGAAAAAATGCTGATCAAGATTGTTGAACGTGTAAGAGCTATTTACACAAAAGAAGACAAGCAACTTATTACCAATACCGCGCTCGATTACTTCCTCATACAATTTAATGGGTATATGAATGAAGAAGCAGTGCAGAATTTTGTAATGCTCGATGATTTTGACTTTATGCATGCTATAAAAAGTTGGAGTCTGCACCACGATAAAATTTTAGCCACGTTGTGCCGGGGCATTCTAGATAGAAAGTTGTTGAAGATTAAACTTCAGGCCGATCCTTTTATCAAAGATTTGGTGCAACAGAAAACGAGTGAAACTTGTCAAAAGTTAGGCATCAACGAAGAAGAGGCAGCATACCTTGTATTTACTGGCGAAGCGGTAAACACAATGTATAAAACAAGCGATGAACGGATAAATATTTTGTTTAAGGAGGGCGAGGTTAAAGACATATCACAAGTCGACAACGCCCTTATTCATAAAACGTTAAGCAGCACGGTAAAAAAATTTTACATTTGTTATTACGAGTAGTATTTGCCTCTTAGAAGTTTGCCCGGTCAATATAAATTTATTACAGTAAAAGCCAGATGCTTTTGCTAAATTCTTAAACATGACATTTA